>JAUYMF010000167.1 GCA_030698765.1 Dehalococcoidales bacterium | reverse complement strand
ACGATGCTTCCTTCACTACCAATGACCTGATGCAAATGTACCAGCAGTTCCGGGCGCGGGTCTTGCGGTCCGTCAGCAAGGTAGCAGTGGTGCTGTAGTTCCCCACCCGGTATTGCTTGAATATGCAACGAAAACTGGAAGGGTATGTTCTGATAGGGCCTGGTGCCGTCGAACAGAGGCACCGCCGGGTTTATCGTCTCGAAATCCAGAAAATAGAGCGGGTACTTAAGGGATGACAGGAACTGCTTCAGCAAAGCGGCATTGATATACGGCTCGCCACTGACCACACAGGTATGCTGGATACGCTGTTTGTCGCTCAATTTATAGTCGGCAGGAATATCAGCGATATTGAGCACCCCGCTGCTATATAGCTCCTGGGACTTTTTACCGCCATAATACAGGGTAAATACATTATGTTCCGGCAGTCCCTCCCAACAATCACTCAGCAGGCAGTCATAGGGACTACTGCAGTGTGGGCCGATGGTCACTTCCGGGCATGACGGTGCCGCGATAACCTCAAGCATTCGGCTAATCCGGTCTCGTATGCCTGCGCTGGCAGCGATGACTTCGTCGCAGACATCCTGCAAGATAAAAAGCTCCTTCGGCTCAATCTCCCCGTTCTTGAGGTATTGATTGTTGATGTAGGCGAGGAAGCACTTCCTTATCTTCAGCCCGGCATCTTCCCAGCATAATTTCTGGAAAGAAACATCATGGATATTAACCTCTTTTACTGAAGTTGAGCTCTTCACCTCGATGATATCCCACTCGTCTTCATTCACCGGGTTCAGGATATCGACTCTGGAACAAATCCGTCCGGACCATACGCCGGCTTCGAATAGAGGTTTTTTCTGCTGAAGAAGCACCTTCGTCAGGGCGATGTTGGCCATGAAATCCTCAGCTGGCACATCTATTCCTCCGGGAAAGAGCTTCTTAGCCATCTCACCCACGAGGTGCCCCTGGTCGAAGATGTGCTGCGTAGCAGCACCCGGCTCTGGTATCCTGTCCGGCTCATTGCAGACAACCCAGAGGTAGCGAGGGCATTGCAGACCGTTAAGGTAGCGGGATTTTGACAGCAGTTTATCCGGCATGGCTCATTCCTTCACAGTAGAGGATGTAAAGCAGCTGTTTGGCGCGGCCGATGGTGGGCGGTACTGGGCTCGAACCAGTGACCTCTGCGATGTCAACGCAGTGCTCTAACCAACTGAGCTAACCGCCCGTATTCCAGTCCGGATTCTAGCAAACACTCTACCTGCCGTCAAACGGGCAAGTAAGGTAACCCGAGGTATTTTCTGATAAATCAGGCCATATTATCTTGCCGCTTAAGGGATGCGCCAGCTCGCCCACTTGCCTTTATCCGCTTCTCCGTTATAGGCTAACTTGGGCGTAATTCCCCTGGCAATGGCTGCCGCCACAACAGCCTTGGTGATATCACCGGCGATAAACGGAATTGCTCCCATGCCGAGAACCGAAGTGAGAGTTACGGTCTGCCCCTTCACCAGGCTGAGCCACAATCCCAGCTGAAGAAGTCCCGGAATATAAATCAGGATAAAATTAGCGAAGAGCATGAGCGTCAGCATACTCAGGAAACTTCTTGACCTGATGTATTTGTCAGTGAAATGCCCCAGGAAAAGGGCTGCCAGGATAAAACCAATGATATAGCCACCAGTCGGCCCGGCGAGATAGGCCAGCCCGCTGCTCAAACCGGCAAACCATGGAACTCCCAGAGCTCCAAGACCGGCATAGACACCCAAACTTATCCCCCCCCACCACCTGCCTAACATTACGCCCGCCAGCAGTACCGCGAATGTCTGGCCGGTCACCGGTACCGGGCTCCACGGAATGACCACTCTGACCTGAGCCAGCAAACCAGCCAGAGCCGCCATGCCCAGTGCCAGGGCTAGCTTCTTGGGAATGCTGAGCTCATACCGCCACCGGAAGGCATCATACTTGGCCTGGTTTATTCTTGCCGCTATCTCCACATTTACCTCCTCATGATTTTTTCACTGATGAAAATAGACTTACCGCTTTGGCTTCTGACTGCCGACCACCGCAATCTCAACATCCCTGCCGCAGTGGGGGCAGGTGATATTAAAAGTTATCAGCTGACTCATAACCCTCTCGGCCACGGCAGAAACGATCGAATCAATATTATCCAGACGCTGGTCTAACATTTCAAGGCTTTCCTTAATATGTCTAATTTCCAGCGCTTGTCCCTCACTTGCCTCAATGGACTGGTCTCTCTCTGCCAAAACTGCCCCTCCGCAATAATAACCGAACCTATTATAGGTGACAGGCTGCGCGATGTCAAAGTCCGGAAAGATAATAGAAAGCCGTATTTCCTGGGTACTCTTGATAAACTACCCGTATCTTCTTATAATAATCTTGATTAGCTCAAGCCAGTTAACGTATACTGCGCTGGAGAGACGGAGTAATTCTTCCTTACTAACATTACAGGAGGGAAGCAAATGGCTGAAGTAGAAATTGGCAGCGTATCCGACTTTTTTGCCAGACCGGTAGTAGCCGGTATTGAGTTGACGGCGCCTCTAAAAGTGGGGGATAAAATCCATATTATCGGCCACACTACTGACCTGGTATTCAGCGTTACCTCAATGCAGATTAATAACACTGATGTCACGGAGGCTAAAGCCGGAGATGAGGTTGGTATCAAAGTCAGCGACCGGGTGAGAAGAGGGGATAAAATTTATAAGGTCATTGACTAGAACCACGAGTATTTTCCAATTCCCGGTTAAACCTCTGCAAGAACTGCCCGCGGCGAAAGGTAAGCCTTACCAGACACAGCGTCTCATCCACGCTCATTCTAACCGATACTCTTGAGCAGGTTAGCCATCTCAATAGCATCCACCGCGGCATCAAAGCCCCGGTTCCCGGCTTTGGTCCCCGCCCGCTCGATAGCCTGTTCCAGGGTATCAGCCGTGATGACACCGTAGCTAACCGGTACCCCCGCATCCAACCCTACCCGGGCAATACCCTTGGTCACCTCAGAAGCGATATGTTCAAAGTGGGGTGTTGCTCCGCGGACGACAGCCCCAAGACAGATAACAGCATTATATTTCTTGGTCTCGGCCAGGCTTTTGGCTACCAGGGGAATTTCAAATGCTCCCGGCACCCAGGCGATATCAATATCAGCTTCATTGACGCCATGACGCAGCAAGGCATCCCGCGCACCGTCCAGCAGTTTCCGGGTAATAAATTCATTAAAACGGGAAACAACCACCCCGAACTTTAACCCTTCCCCCAGCAATGCACCTTCAAAAAGTTTACCCATCAGCGCCTCCTTTATTACTGAGACCAAATTACTGCCTGGAGACTTAACCGGCTAACAGCCAACCATAACCGCTGCCGGCAGATTACGCCTTTTACAAGTCTCCAGGCGATTTTTCCAGTCCGGGATACCCACCTCTGGTTTACTCGTCAACTCCGGGTAGCTTCAAAAGATGACCGAGCTTACTCTGTTTCGTCTTGAGGTAACGTAGATTATGCGGATTAGGAGGGACAATTATCGGCACGATTTCGACCACCTTCAGACCATAGCCCTCCAGGCCAATCACCTTTTTAGGATTGTTGGTCATCATTCTGATCTCACTCAAGCCCATGTCAGCCAGTATTTGGGCACCAATCCCGTAGTCCCGCAGGTCCGGCTCAAAGCCCAGGGAAAGGTTAGCCTCCACGGTATCCAGTCCCGTATCCTGCAGCGCATAAGCACGAAGCTTATTGTGAAAGCCGATACCCCGCCCCTCCTGTCTCATATAGAGTAGAACGCCCCGTCCCTCCGCAGCGATGCTCTGCAAAGCCAGGGCAACCTGCTCCCCGCAATCACAGCGCAGGCTGCCAAACACGTCGCCGGTAAGACACTCGCTATGTACCCGGACCAGTACCGGTTCACCGCTGGAAATATCCCCCATCACCAGTACCATGTGCTCATCGGAGTCAATATCACTCTTATAGGCAAGAGAGGTAAAGTCGCCGTATTTCGTCGGCAATTTCGCCTCAGCCACCCGGTGCACCAGCTTCTCATGGCGCGAGCGATAAGCGATAAGGTCAGCCACACTGATAATCCTAAGTCCAAATCTCTCCGCCATCGCCTCCAGTTGCGGCAGCCGCGCCATAGTGCCATCTTCATTCATAATCTCACAGATGACTCCGGCCGGATAGAGCCCGGCTATTTTAGCCAGGTCAACGATAGCCTCGGTATGCCCTGCCCGCACCAGAACGCCGCCATCCCTGGCCCGCAACGGAAACATGTGTCCCGGCTGGACCAAATCTTCAGGCCTGGTCGACGGGTCAATCATCACTCTTACCGTTTCCGCTCTATCCGCCGCTGAAATACCGGTACTCACCTTGTGCCTGGCTTCAACAGAAACGGTAAAAGCGGTGGAATGTTTTGAAGTATTATCCCGCACCATCAGCGGAATCCTCAGTTCATCAAGTCTCTCCGCGGTGACAGGCAGGCAAATCAATCCCCGGGCGTAGACGGCCATGAAGTTAATCGCTTCAGGAGTGATCCTTTCCGCCGCTATCGCCAGGTCGCCTTCATTCTCCCTGTCCTCATCATCGACGATGATGAGGAACTTGCCTGTCTTTATATCTTCAATAGCCTCAGGAATACTTGATAGACCCATTCTTCACCCTCTCGATTTTAAAAAGAGATACATCAGTTGACCAGGAAGCCGTGCTCCCGCAGGTAATCAACCGTTATCCCGTTACTGCGAGTTTGCGCAAGCTGCTCCACGTATTTGGCGATTATATCAACCTCCAGGTTCACCATAGCCCCTACCCGCCGGCCACCCAGATTGGTATGCCGGTAGGTAAAATCAACCACCGAAACCTGAAATGAAGCGGCGTCTCTGGCCACCACCGTCAGGCTGATACCATCCACCGCGATAAAACCCTTCTCCACCACGTAGCTCATCACCTCGTTAGTAGCCTTAAAGCCGATGAGCAGCGCCTCACCGTCCCGCCGGATAGAAGCCAGCTCCCCGGTAGCATCCACATGACCCTGAACCAGGTGCCCGCCCAAACGTCCTCCCAAAGCCAGGGCGCGCTCCAGATTCACTCTGTCACCCGCCGCCAGAAGACCCAGATTAGACCGTCTTGCCGTCTCTAACATTATGTCAGCCGCAAAGGTATCCGCCGTCAGGCTGGTAATGGTCAGGCATACGCCATTGACTGCCATACTGTCACCAGGCTTCGTATCCCGGAGAGCGCCATCCGCGACAATAACCAGACTACCCGAACGGACTGAGATAACCCTCCCCACTTCCTCAATAATTCCGGTAAACATCTTCAACTCTTCACATAGCCGCTAATCATCAAATCGTCGCCATATTTTTCAACGCTGGTGCGCTCCAGCTTAAGAGCATCAAATACTTTATCAATACCTGCCCCAGCCACCGGCGTCCTGGCACCTTCCCCGCCGATAATAATGGGAGCGATGAAAGCGATCACCTTGTCCACCAGCCTGCTGTCAAACAGAGAGCCGAGCAATATGCCCCCGCCTTCCACCAGTACGCTGGTGATTCCACGCTCACCCAGGGCTTTAAGTAAGCTGGTCAAATCCAGGGAACCGTCCTTCAAGGGTAATTCCAGCAATTCAGCGCCAACCTGGGTCCAGATTTGTTTCTTATCAGGGTCAACAGACTCACCCAGCGCCAGCAGAACCCCGCCCGGCTCATTAAATATCTGGGCGGTTGTCGGCGTGCGTCCCCTGCCATCGACAATCACTCGCAGCGGCTGCTTCCTCACCCTTCCTCCTTTGTCGCCACAGCGGCAAGTCAGGTGCGGGTTATCAGCGATAACGGTATTAGCCCCGGTCATAATAGCGTCAACGACATAGCGCAAGCAATGCACATATTTCCTTGATTCACGTCCGCTAATCCACGCCGAGTCACCGCTTCTTGTAGCGATTTTCCCATCCAGGCTCACGGCATATTTCACGGTGACAAAGGGCATCCCTGTGGTAATGAACTTGACATAGGCCTCATTAATCTCCCTGGCCTCATCCTCATGCTCACCCACAAATACCCTGATGTCCTTTCTTTCCAGCGCCTCTATTCCCTGACCCGACACCAGTGAGTTCGGGTCAATCATGGCCGCATGAACCTCAGAGACGCCGGCTGAAACAATTGCGTCGGTGCATGGTGGAGTACGCCCGTAGTGACAGCACGGCTCTAAAGTAACGTACAGGACGCTACAGCGGGCTTTTTCCCCTGCCTGCCGCAAAGCCATTATCTCAGCATGCCAGGAGCCCGGTGGTTGCGTGTAACCCTGCCCTACAATCTCACCGTCTTTAACCAGCACCGCCCCTACCGCCGGATTAGGGCTGGCTTGACCTAAAGCCAGTTTAGCCAGGGAAAGCGCCTGTTTCATATAGTCCATGTTATTGTCATTCTAGCACCTAATTTTCAAAAAGTGCAACATCAGTTCATCGAGCCAATTGTTCACCATGGCCTTTTTCCTTAATCTGCTGGCAGGATGACAGCAGATAGCGTATAATTGAAATCAGATGAGAACCTTTTTCCGTGATATTCTGACTACACTGATAATAGCCTCAGTAATCTTCTTCGGATTACAGAATACGATACAGAGCTTTATCGTTGATGGCCCCAGCATGAACTATAGTTTTCATGACGGAGAGCGGATACTGGTCAATAAGCTCATCTATAAATTCCACGAACCGCAGAGAGGGGACGTAATCATTCTGGAAGCGCCTCAGGAGTACGGCTCAAGTTCCACTCCTTTCATTAAGCGCATCATCGGCTTGCCCGGAGAAACAGTCGAGGTAAAAGATGGCATAGTCTATATTCGTCAGGCAAACGGCAAATCACTGACTCTGGACGAACCGTACATTACCCTGAATACGAGGAGAGATTTCAAGGGAGAGACGCTTGCCGAAAATGAGTACTTTGTCATGGGTGATAACCGCAACAACAGCGATGATTCACGCCATTTTGGAGGAATAGAGCGCCAGAGTATAATAGGTAAAGCCTGGCTATCAATCTGGCCGCCCCAGTACTGGGGATTGGTCAACAGCTATCCTGTAGCCAAATCAACCGGCAACCTCACCAGCAATAAATAACCGTGGCACAGGTTCGTCTAACAGGAAGGTAGCAGTTAATTACGGTACCAGTGAAGGAGAGCAGCCGCCGATGGACAACGTAGAAGAAATCTTCGAGAAATCAGGGGCCATACTTAAAGGGCATTTTCTGCTTGCCTCCGGACTGCATTCTCCGCTCTACTGGGAAAAGTTCCAGGTCCTGCAGTTTCCAGACTACACTGCCCGACTTTGCCGGATGATAGCTGACCGCTTCAGCGACCAGGGTATTCAGGTAGTCGCCGGGCCCACTACCGGCGGGATTATCCTGGCCTTTGAGGTGGGCAGGCAATTGGGAGTACGCGGTATCTTCGCCGAAAAAAAGGGGGGTACCGAAAGGACTTTTCAGCGCAGTTTCACCATTGACCCCGGGGAACGGGTGCTGGTTGTCGATGATATCCTTACCACCGGCGGTTCGGTTCGAGAAGTTATCACCGCGGTCAAGGGGAAAGGCGGCATAGTGGTCGGCGTGGGTGTCCTGGTTGACCGTTCCGACCAGGAGGTAGATTTCGGCGTTCCCTTTTTCAGTTGCCTCCGTTCGGCAACGATAACCCATGAACCGCAGAACTGCCCACTGTGCGCGGCCCAGATTCCCCTGATTAAGCCCGGCAGCCGTTAGCAACCCGTAAAAGATTGTGCTTTTGCGCCATATGCGCTATAAATATATGGGACTGAGTTTCAGGTAAACCTGCCTTCCCGGTAACTATTGATTTGAGTAACGGTTTTGCCTGAGCCGACCGGTTTCGAGCTTAATTAAAGGAGTCTACGATACCGGCACGCCTGATAAAATAAAGAGAGGACTGATGAATCCCGGAGTTTTAATCAAGTATAGAGACTTTCTGCCGGTCACCCCTCACACTCCCCTCATCTCATTAGGAGAGGGGGATACTCCACTGGTCAGGTGCGGAACGCTGGAGAAGGAAATCGGCTGCCAGGAACTGCACCTGAAACTGGAGGGGTGTAGCCCTACCGGTTCGTTTAAGGACAGGGGCATGGTGGTCGCTATCGCCAAGGCCATAGAAGCGGGCAGTACGGCGGTAATGTGCGCCTCAACCGGTAATACCAGCTCTTCAGCCGCCGCTTATGCCGCTTACTGCGGACTGACGGCTATTATTATCGTGCCTAAAGGTAATATCGCCCCGGGCAAGCTGGCCCAGGCTATCATCTACGGAGCCAAAATAATCGCCATCGACGGTAATTTCGACCAGGCCCTGAGCATCGTACTGGCGTTGACCGAGAAACACCCTGTCACCCTGACAAATTCAGTCAACCCGCACCGCATCGAAGGGCAAAAGACAGCCGCTTTTGAAATTATCGACGCTCTGGGCGAAGCCCCTGATTATCTTTTCATCCCGGTGGGCAATGCCGGCAATATCACCGCCTACTGGAAGGGATTCGTGGAATACCATCAAAATGGCAGGGCAACCAAGAAACCATCGCTAATGGGTTTCCAGGCAGAGGGCGCCGCCCCTATTGTCCGGGGTCATGTCATTGAGCACCCGCAGACGGTAGCTTCAGCGATACGCATCGGCAATCCGGCAAGCTGGCAGAAAGCGGTTGCCGCCCGTGATGAGTCCGGCGGTATCATTGATATGGTCAGTGATGAGGAGATCATGTCCGCCCACCGTCTGATGGCCACCAAAGCCGGAATTTTCGGGGAGCCGGCGTCAGCCGCCTCCCTGGCCGGACTAATCAAACTTTCCCGGAAAGGGATGGATTTCTCCAAGAAGAAGGTTGTCTGCGTGGTAACCGGCACCGGACTCAAGGATACTGACATCGTCCTGAAAAATGCCGATTCGTTCCTCGATCTGCCGGCTGATACACTGGCCGTGGAACGGGCCCTTGGCTGGAGCTGAAGCCACACAACATCTATTGACTGCTTAGCAGAGCTATCCTGAGACCACACTTGAGGAGGAGCATAGTGCTTGACCAGGCTGAGATTAAGAAAGCGGTAACTTCCATTATTAAGGCTATCGGGGAGGACCCGAAACGTGAAGGGCTCGTGGATACCCCGCGGCGGGTAGCCGAGATGTACAGCGAACTCTTTGAAGGGCTCACCATGGACCCGAAGGAAGAACTGAAAGTCGGGTTTGAGGAAGGCCACCGGGAAATGGTCGTACTTAAGGACATCCCGTTCTACTCGATGTGCGAGCACCACCTGCTGCCGTTCTACGGGGTGGCACACATCGGCTACATCCCCAACGCCAACGGGCGGGTGGTGGGCGCCAGCAAACTGGCCAGGGTGGTGGAGATTATCGCCCGGCGCCCTCAGCTCCAGGAAAGAATGACCTCCCAGATTGCCGATGCCATTGCCGAGGGGATCAAGCCGGAAGGTGTGGGCGTAGTCGTCCAGGCTGAGCATCTCTGCCTGGTGATGCGCGGCATCAAGAAACCGGGCAGCACTGTAGTCACCTCGGTGGTCAGGGGTATCTTCCGCAGCAAGTCCAAGACCAGAGCCGAGTTTTTCTCCCTGTTACAGATTAAATAGCTCGCTTTGAACTATTCTTCGATAGCTATGGCCGAGCACGGCGCAAACCAGGCGTCTCTCGCTTTAAGCGGCAGAGCTATCAGCTTGACCCGCGGTTTGGTGATGGCGCCGCAATTGACCACTCCTCCCACGCCAATTATGCCGGGACTACAGATAGCCCCAAATGCGGAATGACTCCTCCCGGTTCTTTTGTCCGTGCCGTTCATATCACAGCAGTCATAAAGAAAGATGTCACTCCCATTCTGTAACATAAGTTCTTTCAGCTTCGATGCCGCCTCTCCAGTGTAGTGGGGCCCCTTCTCTTTATAGTCCAGCCCCATCTTGATATATCTATCATTGTCCCCCCAGCCGGTACGGACGAGCAAGGCATCTCCCTTCTGGACGGGCGCCTTCTTGAAGGCCGCTTCAATCTCTTCCGGGTCGATAAACTCTTCCGCACCCTTGGGGACATCAAGGACGACAGTATCCCGAAGAACCAGCCTGTTCAAATCGACAGTATGCAGTCTTGCTTTGTCAGCCTCCCGGTACTCTTGCCGGTAACCGGGCAGGAGGATTCTGGTACCCGCTTCACAAAAGGCGGTGTAGACATGGAACTGCGAACCGGAAGTTGTCCCCCCTGTCATTTCCTTCTTAAATGGCTGCGGCCAAATCGGATGAGATTTGAAAGCCGGGTGGCTATACCCCGAAGCCATTTCCTCGTAAAGGGCCATTGTGAGATCGATTACTTTCATTTGGTTACCTCCTCCTAATATTTATTGCCGTCGGTCTTTGAATGAGACCGGGTTCCGGATAGAATATCCACTCTCGGATCTCCGTATGGAAGCAGTTCCAATTGCGGTACCACTGAGGACAACCATTCACGGATGTCCCCTTTATAATGCCTGCATGGAATTTTGTCAAGTTTTGGCTAAGTTTCCCGGCAGGTCGGCGATGGGAAGGAAGATTGATAATTTCCTCAAATATCAGCCGCTGGTAATCAAGTTAGGTCAATAGCGGAACCTGCCATACAGAAAGCAGACAGAATAACCCGGATGAACTAATTACACATAATTAATCGGGCAACAACCAGAGGTTGTTGCCCGATTCAAGTTTCCTATGCAAACAAGTTAGTCTTCCAGAGCCACTATAGAGCACGGGGCCATATGACCGCCCTTAACCTTCATGGGGAAGATCATCAGTTTTACCCGCTGCTTGGTGATGGCGCCGCAGTTAATCACCCCGCCGATAGCGATCATGCCGGCGCGAATGGTGAAACCACCACGGGTCATGTTCTTTTTGTCCACTCCGCTCATGCTTTCCATGTCATAGGTCCAAAGGTCACTACCATTCTGCTGCATGAGTTCCATTAACCTGTTGCCACTGGCGACATTAAAGTGAGGACTGTTGTCCTTATACAGATCCCCCAGCTTGTAATGTCTGCCACCATCCCCCCAGCCGGTGCGTATTATGAGCGCATCTCCTTTCTGGACCGGTGCTTTCTTAAAAGCAATGTCCAGTTCATCCGGTTGGACTATCTCATCATCCCTCTTCGGGATATCAATGACAACCGCCTCCCGCATCATCAGCCTTTCCACAGGGATTTGCTCGATCGTCGGGTCATCTCTATATTCTTTCCTGAAACTGGGCAGGATAAACCTGGTACCCGGCTCGCAGAAGATGGTGTAAACGTGGAATCTGGAGCCGTCAGGGTCCCAGGAGCGAGTCTCAGTAGCCACGAACGGTCTGGGCCACGTCGGGGCGGTACGGCAACCACCGAAACCCACCATACCGGGCTGGTCTTCAAAAAGAGGCGCTGTCAGATCGATTATTTTCATTGTTTATAACCCCCTTTAAATATTCGAGTTTCTAAACTAAACCGCCGCTCAGGTCGCTCCTGACATCAAATCAGCGGTCCGGAACAAGTAACGGTCTAATCTTCAACAGCCACCGCCCGGCATGGCGCCATATGACAATAAGCTGCCTTAATGGGCAATACCGACAGCTTCACCCTGGGCTTGGTAATAGCGCCGGCATTGACAATCCCGCCGATAGCAATCATACCCTCATTGATGGTAAAGCCGGCGAACTGTCCGGTAGCCGGGTCAGTACCGCCCATATCGCAGTTATCATAGAGCCAAATCTCGCTCTCATTCTTTTTCATAAGATCCATCAACTTACTGGCAGCAGCGGCGCTGTAGTGAGGGCCCTGCTCTCTATACTCATGCCCCATCTTCAGATACCGCTCATTGTCCCCCCACCCGGTACGACAGAGCAAGGCATCACCCTTCTGTACCGGTGCCTTGTTGAAGGCCGCTTCGAGCTTATCCGCAGCCAGCCACTCTCCAGGCTTCATTGGTATATCGATGACTACAGTATCTTTCATTATCACTTTTTGGAGGTCTATGGTATCCAGTGTCGCGTCATATTTTAACTGTGCCCGGTAGCTGGGCAGGATGAACCTGGTTCCGGGTTCGCAGAAGATGGTATAAAGGTGCATCCGTGAGCCGTGGGGTTCCCAGGAACGAGTCTCGGCTATTTTGAACGCATCCGGCCACATCGGATGGTTTTTAAACGCCATGTGACCGTAACCGGCAGGCATCCCTTCATAAAGAGGCATTGTCAGGTCGATTATTTTCACTTCAGTTCCCTCCTTTGATTAATTTGATTTTCCCCCAAATAGAGTGGGATAGACGCACTATAGCACAAACGAAGTTTTTGTCAAGTGCGTATTCCCGTTCCACAATAAATAGATAAAAAGGCCGGATAGCCCCCTAAAAAATCTAGGGGGTGGACGGTTTGAAACCGTCCACCCCGGTTCTAGAGGTATTTTCCTTCAGCCTCTTCCACTAATAGCCCATTGATTTCTTGAGTTCCTGGTCAATCCAGATAAACTTGGTAAAATTCTGGGGCCTCACATAGGAAACGATCCACTCACCATGATAATTCTTGACCCACGGCTGCCACATGATTGACTGGTGCGCCATTGGCGTCTGTATTACCCACGCCTGCTCCACGGCATACTTGTAGAAATCCTTCACTATCGCGTCAGCCTTCGCCCGCTCAAAGAAATAGATATCCACAACCTCCTGGTACGTGTCATTGGCGAATTTGTCATCAATCATGCTCAGGTTCAGAGAATCCTCAGGGTTGAACGGGTGCCAGGCGTAAGGGGTTCCGTTAAGGGTTTCTTTCCTGATGATAGCATCTTTGTGCGTTCTACCCTGTTCAATGGAGCGGAAAACGCCGACCTCCTTTACCTGGATATCAAGATCCACGCCAATCTTGGACCAGTAGTCTTCCACTATCGCCAGTAAGTCAACATCCGCAGCGGTAGCAATCACCTCAATCTTGAAGCCAGCGGCATAGCCAGCCTCAGCCAGAAGCTGCTTTGCTTTCTCCGGATTATAGCTGAACATTTCCTTGACTACTTCAGATTGCTCCTCCAGCGGGGTGTAACGGGGCAGACCATCAGCCCAGTCTTGCTCCGGCCAGTTCACAATCAGTCCTTTACCCCCGAAGTAGTTATCTACCATTCCCTGTTCATCTATCGCCATTTGAAGGGCACGCCGGACATTAATGTTGTGCCAAGGTTGCTCCGGCTTATCTGTCCGCATATAGATCGACAGTGAGCCGTTGGGATAGCTTCTTTCCATCATCTCCGGCCTGGTCATTTTAATGACATCGGCATCTTCCCAATCGAGCGCATCCAGCCAGTCAGTCTTACCGGTACGCAGCGCCGCCAGCATGGTTGAACGGTCCTCAATCATCAGAATCTTGATAGCATCAAGGTAAGGCAATTGGTTCCCTTCTCTGGGGCCAAAATAGTCCTTCATCCAGTAGTCAGGATTTCTGACAAAGGTGGCTGAACTCTTGTCAAGATAATCCACCATCATGAAAGGGCCGGTACCAACATGGCTCTCCCAGTTTTGCATGCTCCCGTACTGATCGATAACCTCTGGTGGCTGTATGGCATTAAAAACAGCCGTCCACTCAAAGAGCGGCTGCAGATATCCGGGGTGAGCCTTCACCTCAACCGTATACTTGTCGATTGCCTTTAAAGACACCGGAAGTTCCTCAGGCAACATCCTGGTTTCCCAGTAACCTCCCTTGACTTCCGCTTTCCGTTTAATCGAAAAGATGACATCATCGGCGACAAATTCTCTCCCGTTCACCGGGGCCTTAGCCCACCAGCGGACTCCTTTACGGAGGTGATAAACAAAGGTGACATCATCAACTATCTCCCAGCTCTCAGCCAGGGAACCTCTCATAACGGGATACTGGTTCGTCCAGCTCAGGAAGCTGGTCTCATTTGTGCCAGCCGGCCCCTTTGAGTAGTCAGGTTCGAGCAGTTCATCAAATCCCTGAGCAACAGAGGGGTTCACTGTCTCTCGCCCTGCACGGAAAGCATGGTCGAAAGCACCTGACCACCCCGAGGTCCTGATGAATGTAAATGTTCCCCCGTATCGGGGTGTCTCAGGACTGGGCGTCCCTGGTGTCGTGGGAGCAGTTGGAGTTGTCGGTGTCGTTGGGGTTGTCGGTGTTGTTGGAGTCGTGGGCGTCGTGGGCGTCGTGGGTGTTGTAGGGGCTGATGGAGCGCAAGATGCCAGTATGAGAGATAGTACCATCAAGCTAACCGCTGCTAACCAAAAGTTCCTTTTTTTCATTCATTACCTCTTTAAGATTTTGTCTTCTATGGTCTTTATGTAAAGGGAAACGTCCCGGTTCAGAGTTGTAAAATCCGGAAAAACCTGCGATAGCGGGATTCAGGTGAAGCCAGGCGCGGCAATCATAAAGTAAAGTCGGCTAAAGTCGCTCATACCAGAACAGGCGGCGTCAATATTCCCCTTTGTTCCAGGTCCTGCCGCACATAGTCCAGCCCGATTTCATGCAGTGTTCCCGCGGCTGGAATGCCGTCATTGTCCCAGCCCTTCAGCTCGTAATAACGGTCAATCCACCGGTTGAACAAAGCCCGGTCAATCTGCCGGTGCGGCGGTTTGGGGGATTTTTGGAAGAATAAATCAGGCATATCATCGCCCTTTCGGCTGACCCCTTCTCTTACATTATAGGCCCGTACAAGGTGTATTATCCGCTGCGCTATCCTGGTTATCCCGGCTTCGTCGATATCCATACCGGTTGCAGCCGAGACCAGTTCAGCCATCAAAGGGCGATTATTGAAGGGAGGGAAAGGCCAGAAATTTGTCCAGAAAAAGCAGGTTCCGGTCACATCGGTGAGAGTCAGGATTTCCTCATTGTAGGAGACAAACTGGACCATGCCTTCGTAATCAACTCCGGTGAGGTCAGGTTCAGACAGGAAGAATTTCTCAAACTCTTTAGGATATTGAAAGTACCCGGCTTCGATATACTTCTTCTTTTCTTCCCAGGGTCGTTCCCACATTCCATACGTCCCGCTCAAGCCCCGGGTGCGGTCTGCCTTATCAATGGTGGCAATTGGTAAGGCGAGACGGGGCTCGCCTCTAACATCAAGAGGAAGCGGCTCCAGTTTCTTGGTATTATGAGCGTAACCCTCGGCGCCCCGGCCGATACGCCGGGCAGCGCGGTAAACGCCGTCAGCCAGGACATCACCCACCCCCTCCCGCCGGGCAATTTTCTCAATCAGGGCGTAGACCACATCGGCCTTTCCCCAGTCAAGAACGATGCCGTCGGTATCTTCCCTGGTCAGAATACCCCGCTGATAGAGCTCGATAGCGAAGCCGATGATATCAGCCAGCGAGACATCATCCAGGCCGTGTTTCTGACATAAATCATAAAATCTCAGGCTGAAGTCGTAATCTAATACCCGGGAGTGTACCATACCGGCACAAACATACTGGCACTTGCCGATAACATATCGGCCATTCATGGGATAGACCCTTTTGCATCTCAGAGAGCAGTTAAAACAAGCGGCATCCCTGGAATGCATTTTCCGGTAATCACCCTCAGATGGTTTGGCAAAACTGGTAATCTGCTGCTGGAGCTCGGGGGAAACGCCGCTGAAGTGGCCTGATGCCCATAGCCGTTGACCGTCTACTCCGGCGCCCAGCCACCTGTTTTTCCCCCCTACCTCCCAGGATACGGCGGAACGGGCAATAATCTGGTCACATAATTCAAAGAGCCTGGCGCCGTTAAAAACATTAACGTCACCGGTACCGCGGACGGCTATCGCCTTTAAGTTTTTATCCCCCATAACAGCGCCGGCGCCGCCGCGGCTGGCGCTGGCTGAACTGCTGCCTTCGATACTGGCTGAATAAACCCTGTTTTCCCCGGCCAAGCCGATGGATATGATTTCAATCTCATTATTGTTCGCTTCTTCCTTGATGAGCTTTTGAGTCTCGAAGTTATCTCTCCCCCGGAGATGGCTGGCGTCACGCAGCTCTACATGGTCATCATCTATCCATAAATATACCGGAACGGGCGACTTCCCTGAAAAGATTATGGTGTCATAGCCGGCCTGTTTTAGCTGGGGACCGAAGAAACCACCCATAGCACAGTAATACTTGATACCCAGCACCGGAGATTTGAAGGTAATAATAGTACGATTGGCACTCGGTACCATGGTGCCGGTGAGGACACCGGCACTGACTATCATTAGATTATCCGGGGAGAAAGGGTCAACCTCGGGGGGTACCCTGTCCCATAATATTTTGGCGTTGGTCCCTTTGCCCCCGAGAAAGTCCTCGGTCAGCTGGCGGTCGGTAGCTCTTTTTTCAATTTTTCCCCGTGACAGGTCAATTTCTAATGTGGTGCCAGCCCAGCCATAAAGCATCCGTTACTCCCTGGGTAATCTACTCCGGTTCCCGGAGGCATGAAGATAAAATAACTGTATTACTCTAATTATTAAGCACGGTTTTTGTCAAGACTCGGGTGAGTTTGCGGAATAGCCGCGTAACCAGCGCTGAATCTCGTCCAGCGCCGGCGGCGCTACGCTGAATACTTCTATATCAGCGGGAAATTGTACCCGGTGACCTGCCCGGATAAAGAGGATGGCGGCTTCCTTATCTTTAAGGGTTTCATCTATCTTTCTGGCGATGTATTCATACCTCTTCTTTGAAGCCCCGGCAAAGAAGTCAGAGATAATTTTAGCCACCTTCTGACTGATAAAACCCAGAAGCAGGTGCCTCTCCCAGTCCATGCTTTCCTCAGCCAGTTCAGTATCTTCAACCGCCTCAAACCGGGCGCCGCCCTGACAATTCGCCCGTACAATCTGACAGCTGGAGGGGTTCAATTTCTCCAGGATTGCCAGTCCTTCTTCGCCGGCCACCGTGATTGATTCATGGTAGACACGGACAACCCCTCCCACCGTTGACTCCAGGTTAGCCAGGTGCTCCCCCACCTGCTGCCAGTAGAGGTTAAACTTCTCATTATACTCTGCCGGCGCGTCTTCCCACTGAAACAGCAGCGGAACGAGGTATAACTTTCTCTTATCCCTGAACTGGCTTGCCGCTGGCTTTTCTATCCTGCCTAATTCTCCGGTCATTACTACCCTTTCTCAGTTATTACTAAACCGGCTATGTAATCAGCCAGTACCGAAACCTCAGGCATCGCTGAAAACATTTCTGATATCGGGATGCAGGGTGCTTCCGAGTCTTTCGATAGCTTCACGCATGATTCTGGTAAGCTCCGCCTGTTTTTGCTCAAATTCAGCCCGCGAATAGAGCTTCTCCGGATGCAGATAAATATCATCCACGACCCTGATTGCTTTCGGTACCTGGAAACCGGTTGGGGAATCTACCCAGTCTTCGAGTCCACCTCTCAACAGTGAATCCAGTATCCCCATGGTATGCTCTACTCTGATATCCATATAATGCTCGTCTTCACCTACTCCGCCGGTATTGAGCAGGTAATAATTCAGATGAGGCAGACCTTTGATTACTTTATAAAAGATATTAGCATGCTGAGCCAGATCACCGGCGACAAAGGGATCATAGAAAAACTCGCTCCTGATCTTTCCGGCTTGAGTCGGGTCACCGGCTGAGGATTCCATCGCCTGCCCCAGAACCATCATGGCCGTTGCCTGTTCCCGGGTTAATTTTGATATCGCCGGAAATATCGGTCCCCGGGTGATGAGAACCAGGTTATCAACCCTGTCCACATCAATATAGGGGCTGGCATGCAGAAAGTACTTTCTTAATATGACTGCCCTGCCGTTTGATGTTCTTTCGTAATTGTAGAAGTCAAAGTCCCCGTCTTCATCAACATACACATTCTCGCAGACGGTCTCCGGTTCCAGCAGACCGTAATATATTTCCACCTGTTCCCCGGGGTGGACTCCCTCTGTCTTGACGAAGATACCTCCCGCCTCAAAACCATGGAAGGAGCCGTCAGGCATGAGCGTCCCCCCGTCATCCTGAATCAACCATGACTTCTCCTTACCCTTCCGGGCCAGGATCCGGCAGGTGGTGGTGGTCTTTCCCTTAGCACTCAAGGCGGTAAGCAGCGTGGTTACGGTCTCATAGTCACCGTGTACTGACTGCAAATAGTCCTCCCGGCAACCGGCGTGCAGGAAAATACCGCCCTTTCTGGTCTTGGCCGCCCAATCTTCAGCCGCAAAAACGCCTTTCTTGTATTCACCGATATAGTTACCATTCCGGATTATCTTGACGAAACGGCCGTCATCAAGCATCGCCAGTCTTATCGTAATATCCTTTTCCGGAAGCGGCTTGGTTTTATTAGGTTCAAAAGCTTCGTCAGCGAAAAATATGATTTGATAGTCTGGCTTCTTTACTTCTCCTTTAGCCGGAATAAAGAGGTTTCCTCCCCCATAGGCAATGTGAGCGAAACGCTCGGGAACAATCAACCGTACCGTTATACCGCTATTCTCATTCCCCACAATCCTGTCTATGGAAATGAGACGCTCCCTGGATAAAGCCTCTTCACACCGGGTAAGAAGCTTTGTTTCTTCATCACCAAAAGTGTTGTCAACACTGTTCCTGGTGAACATGGCTGACCGGGAGGTGGGGTCACTTTCGGCAACATAATTCCCGTATCTCGTTTTCCTGACACCGGGCGCTTTTTCCACAAGCTGCCGCAATATTTCGTCCGAGGGGTTATCCTTTAGTCTGTCTTCAGATACTGCTTTTTCTCTGATTCGCTCAACTGTCCGGACAAATGATCCCAAGTCGAATCCTGCCACCTGAGTCTCCTTTTCCTGCAATGCTTTCTATAGTTCCGGTCCTTTTGGCCTGAACCGCTTAATATATGTACCCCGGCAATATTCACCGCTGATAAACTTGATGAAATAATGGGGGCTATTTCGTAGCACGATTATACCATATGTCACATAAAACCATAAAACACCCGGTTCAAATACGCGGGATAATGTGTGATATAATTAGTCTAAAACTTATGATTGAAAGTTATTTCTCCGATTAAGAATTCAGGGCAGACCGCATGATTCGTCAGTGCCAGGCAGACGATATCGAAAGGATATACGCCGTCATTAACCAGGCCGCCACCGCCTATGAAGGCACAATACCGGCTGACTGCTACCATCAACCTTATATGAGCATGGCAGAACTCGAGAGGGAGATGAAACGCATCACCTTCTACGGCTGGGAAGCAGACGGGGAGCTTGTTGGCGTCACCGGCCTGGAAGCAGTTAAAGACGTCACGCTCATCCGCCATGCCTATGTATTACCCCGCTGGCAGCAACGGGGAATCGGCGGTAAACTCCTTAACCATCTCAAGACACTGGCGACTACGCCACGCCTGCTGGTGGGGACATGGGCTGATGCTCACACGGCAACCCACTTCTACCAGAAACATGGTTTTCAACTGTTGCCTGATAAGGACAAGCTGTTAAAAACTTACTGGGACATCCCCGGACGCCAGATTGAAACCTCGGTGGTTTTAGGCATCGAGAAGACCACATAATCAGCGGAACTGAAGGGATAGAAGGAAACGCTATAGCTCGGCTTGCAGGAGAGTGGTAGTATCCTGGACACCCTGAATGCCGCGTACTTCACTGACAACTATCTTGGCCAACTCAAAAATGCTCTTGGCTTCAGCGACAGCGATGGCATCCCACTGCCCGAAGACAAGATTGACATCAACGATACCGGGGGTGACCCGAATCTGGGCCAGGGCGTCAGATTCCAGACCGGGAACAATCTTGATGAGAAGGTATCCTTTCACCATTAAGTGCTATTATATTACTGATTGAGGCCGTCTGGCAAGTACCCCATCCCTCCAGAGCTTCATCAGCTTCACCGGCACTACCCGGTTGGTTAAATCCGCATCGCTTTCGGTGTAGACCTTGATATAGTTATCGGTCAGACCGGTCCAGAACCCGTCACCAGCCGGCTGCTCCCACAATACCGGGCTGATCCCACCTACAAAGCGTTGCCGGAAGTCCCGGGCGCTTTCCCTGGCCAGCGCCAGCATCTGCCGACTGCGTTCTTTCTTAACCTTATCATTGATTTGCCGGGAGAGCGATGATGCCTGAGTGCCATCACGCCGCGAGTAAGGAAAGACATGAATACGGGCAAATTCCATCCGCCGGCAGAAATCCTGGCTCTGCGCGAATTCCTCTTCTGTCTCACCGGGAAAACCGACGATAACATCAGTGGTGATTGCCACATCCGGCACCTGAGTCCGAATTAAAGATACCGCCTTCTGATAATCACCGGACGAGTAATCCCTGCCCATCCGGCGGAGCACTGCGTCACTGCCGCTCTGGAGTGACAGGTGAAAGTGGGGACATAACCGGAGATTCCGCCACAATGCCAGAAGCTCCGGGGAGATCTCCTGCGGCTGTAGAGAAGAAAGCCTTAATCTGGGAATATCAGTCTGCGCCAGGATACGCTCCAGCAAGCTCGCCAGTCCAACACCGTTATCGTCATACGAGCCAATCTCGGTACCGGTCAGTACTACTTCC
>JAUYMF010000166.1 GCA_030698765.1 Dehalococcoidales bacterium | reverse complement strand
GAACTCATTTACATGTTTTTGTCATTCCCGCGAAAGCGGGAATCTAACTCGTGCCTCTTTTAATGGCAAGTAAGCCGATAATACAACTTTATTCTTATTACCTTTAGACCCCTGCTTTCGCAGGGGTGACATTGGAAAATATACGTCCCTCCATCCCCTTCAAGGAGAACTCTCTCAGGATGACCCCTTCCCCTTGATTAAGGGGAAGGGGATGGTTGTAGAAGAGGAGCTGCGCCCCCCTTAGACTCCCCTGATTAAATCGCTCTCATTCTCCCTTTCTCAAAGGGAGAACTCTGCTCCCTCTTTCGTAAAGGGGGACTACAGGGGGATTTCCCCCGGGACAATCCTTTGGAACATCCCAAATTACCTCCGCAATAATCACCCTGTAAGCTGGGGCATTACCATCTTTTCAAGGATAAAAGTTGCTAGATAACCCAATCCAAAGCCCGCCAATGGCCACAGCATCAACAGGGGGTAGGTTATATCTTCCCACCCGCCAATCAGACCGTTGATGATAAAGACCAGAAACATCGCCAAATAATAGGCACCGATACTCAGCCCTCCCAGTACGCGTCTTGGTCCTGCTCCTTTAAACAGATATACAAGGAGTATTAGCATTAGAGCTGATGACAGCCAGGGTACCAGAATTGCCAGATAATAGAAGTCACCCCACCAGCTGAACTCGGATAGCGCCAACGTCAGGGCGCTTATTAAGAACGTGCCTGCGTCACTATCTATTCTTTCCCATCCTGTCTGCGCCACAGAAAGGATAAAGATTATGATTGCCGCCAGCACATAAGCCAAAGTGCAGGTAAAGAAAGCGTAACTAATCCTTTTCCGCATTTTCTCTCTCCTTCCCCACCAACCTCACCACCCTGTCCAGAATCCTATCGGCTACTTCTCTCTTGCTCATCAGGGGCAGTTCTTCGGTCTTGCCGTCGCGGTCAATCAGGGTCACTTTATTGGTATCGACGCCGAAGCCGCTGTCGGGGGCGGTAATGTCGTTGGCGGCGATGAGGTCAAGCTGCTTGCTTGCCAGTTTCTCTTTAGCATTGGCGAGCAGGTCTTCACTCTCAGCGGCAAAGCCCACCTTGATGAAGTTCCCTTTAACCTCAGCCAGGATATCCGGCGTCCTGACCAGCTCCAGGGTCAGCCCGGTGGTTTTTTCCTTCTTTATTTTGCCTTTGGACGCACTCTGCGGCCGGTAGTCAGCCACCGCCGCCACCATGATCAGGGCATCAGCCCTGGCCACAGCTTTGACCACGGCTTCTTTCATCTGCGCGGCGCTGACCACCTGTGTGACCTCAACGCCTACCGGCTCGGGAAGGGATGTGGGCGCGGAAATCAGAGTTACCTTAGCCCCCCTATCCCGTGCCGCCTCGGCCACGGCATAGCCCATCTTCCCCGAAGAGCGGTTGCTGATATAGCGCACCGGGTCGATGGCTTCCTGGGTACCCCCGGCGGTAACCACAATGTGCTTACCGGCAAGGTCGCCGTTTCTGCCCAGCACCTGCCGGATAGTGCCGATTATCTGCTCATTCTCAATCAAACGGCCCAGCCCCATTTTACCCGAAGCCAGACGCCCGTAAGCCGGGCCGATGATGGTGAAACCGCGGGCTTTCAGCTTCGCCAGGTTTTCCTGGGTAACCGGGTTCCGGTACATATTAACGTTCATCGCCGGGGCAATAATCACCGGCGCTTCCGTCGCCAGCACGGTGGTGGTCAGCATATCATCGGCGATACCGGCGGTTATCCGGGCGATGACATTGGCCGTCGCCGGAGCGATGACGACGACATCGGCCGCTTCCGCCAGGGCGACATGCTCGATGCTGAACTCGGAGGCAAGCTCCCACATTGTGGTCACCACTGGGCAGTTGGTCAGGCTGCGCAGGGTCAGCGGAGTGATAAACTTCTGTGCCGATTCCGTCATCACCACCCTGACCTCAGCCCCGGCTTGGGTCAGTTTACTGGCCAGGTCAGCTGCCTTGTAAGCGGCGATACCTCCGGAAATACCCAGCACCACCGTCTTATTGGTTAGCATTAGTACCTCCTCAACTGTCATTGCGAGATCATTCCGTTTACGCCTCCTCTCACGGATTGCTTCGTCGCCACGCTTCTCGCAATGACATGGGGCTTCGCCCCATTCTGGGACTCCCCTATTCTTTATTCATCAGGTAAATAAGCCTCAGCCCGATGAGTGTCAAATCAGGGTTCACCCGGTCGATTACCGCCGTTTCTCCGGCAATAAGGCCGGCATAACCACCGGTAGCCACTACCAGGGCTTTTTCCCCCAGTTCCTGCTGGATACGGGACAGCATTCCCTCAACCAGGGAGGCATAGCCATAGATAATCCCCGACTGCATGGCGGCGACCGTATTGGAGCCGATGACATGCCTGGGGCGGACCAGCTCAACACGGGGTAGCTGCGCCGTCCGGGTGAACAGGGCCTCGGCAGCCGTGGCAATGCCGGTGGCGATAATGCCGCCGATGTAGTCGCCTTCTTTCGAGATGATGCCGAAGGTGGTGGCTGTACCCAGGTCAATAACGATTACCGAGCCACCGTAAAGATGGTGGGCAGCGGCAGCGTCGGCGATGCGGTCAGCGCCGACCTCTCTCGGGTTGTCCATCCGGATTCTGACTCCGGTCTTAACTCCGGCCCCTACTATCAGCGGCGCCACGTGAAAGTACCGCTGCGCCAGGTCAGCGAAAGTGGTGGTCAGCGGCGGAACAACACTGCACAGGACGATATCCTTTATATCAAGCGGAGAAATGCCCTTATATTGAAGCAGGTTTAAAAGCAGAGCGGCGTACTCATCCGCCATCTGGTTGACATTGGTCGCCATGCGCCAGGTAGCCCGGATCTCTTCACCATCGAAGACCCCGAGGGTGATATTAGTATTACCAACATCAACGGCTAGTAGCATCGCCTTCTTCTCTGCTAACCCCTGTTTTCTTTCAGTTGCTTGATTGCCAGCGGCAACGCCGGCAAGAGATCGGTGGCAATCATCCCGGTATCACCCAGCCTGTTCCTGACAAGTTCACCGGCCGCACCGTGAAGGTAGACGCCGCAGGCGGCAGCATCAAAAGGGTTCAGTCCCTGCGCCAGAAGCGCGGCAATAACACCGCCGAGAACGTCTCCGGTACCGGCTGACGCAAGGCCCGGGTTTGCCGCCGGGCTAATCCTGATCTGCCCTTCAGGTGAAGCGATAACGGTATAAGCTCCTTTCAGGACAACGGTCTTCTGCCACTGCTGAGCTAACCTTACGGTAATGCTCGCCCTGTCTGACTGCACCTCATCTATTGAAAGTCCGGTCATCCTGGCCATCTCGCCGGGATGTGGAGTAAGTATAGCATCACCGGGCAACCGCTGCCACCAGCGCACTGTTTTGGCCAGGGTATTGAGGCCATCAGCATCGATAACCAGACGAGCCGGTGCCGGCTTCTGCCGGAAAAGGACCGATTTAACCAGCTGGCGGACCGAGGGGCTTTGTCCCAGTCCGCAACCCAGAAAGAACACATCATAATTCTTGAGTTCCTGATTTATCATTGCGGCAGCTTCCGCCGCAATGATTCCGGGACTGGACTCAAGTAAAGGCAGATAGGTAACTTCGGTCAGCTTGGCGGCCAGAACAGGCTGCAAACTGGTCGCCGTTGCCAGCGTTACCAGTCCGGCGCCAGCTCTCATCGCGCCATCACACGCCAAGTAGGCAGCGCCGATGTAGTTGAGTGAGCCTGCCATCACCAGCACTTTACCGAATGTCCCCTTGTTAGCGCCGAGCGGACGTCCGGGAAGAACCGACTCTACCCAGTCAGCCGTGATAAGCTCAGCGGCCTCCTCTTCCGCCAGGTACGCGGGGATGCCAATATCAGCCACCGTTATCCTGCCCGCTCTCTCCGCCCCGGGAAAATTAAACAGGCCCGGCTTGGGAAAGCCAAGAGTGATCGTATCATCGGCGTAAAGGCAGGCCGCATCAACGGACCCGCTATCAGCATCAAGCCCCGAGGGCAAGTCCAGGGCAATGATGCGCAGAGCGTGGCGCTTCTTTCTGGTTTCATTAACGCGTTCGAACACGGCAACGAAGTTATCCGCCAGCGAGCGGCTTTTTCCGGTACCGAAGACAGCATCAATCACGGCGGTAGCCGTCTCTAGCAATGAACTAAGTCTGTTCTGATTCTTGTCCAGAGCGGCATCGACACAGGTTATGCCGCGTTCCCTGACCATCTCAAAGCTCCGGTCGTCCGGACTCCTTTGTCCGAAAAGGTAAAGTTCAACCCTGGCCCCCCAGTCGTGAAGATGGCGGGCAGCCACCAGGCCATCCCCCCCGTTATTGCCGGGGCCGACCAGTACCAGGATGCACTGCCGGTTGACCGCGCCGAGGATGCGTCTGACCTCATCAGCCACCGCTTTGCCCGCGTTCTCCATAAGCTGGCTCGCCGGCAGACCAATACGGGCGGAGTCCCGTTCTGCCTGACGCATCTGCTCAACAGTTAAGATTTTCATATCTCACCCGCGGATTAGTATTAGTACACTGAGTGTAGCAATAAGCCTGGCTGCGGTCAACCTCTTTTTTGCAGGGCTAGTGCCCGGTAACAGCTATATTTGAGGAAAGAGACCGTCATTACGAGACCCTTCCGACCCCGTATCGGTGTACGGGGTAAACTCCGGCGGAAGGTGAAGCAATCTGGATGCTGGTTGTTCGCCAGGCTTGAGATTGCTTCGTCGGCTCCGCCTCCTCGCAAAGACAACCCAGATTTCGGAGCACAAAATTGTGTGTTACAGTCGGCTAGTCCAGGTCAAAGACCTTGCCCGGATTCAGAATATTGTTGGGGTCAAAAGCCAGCTTGATCCTCTTCATCAGGTCTATCTTGGCCCGGTCAGAAGCTATCGGAAGGTAGCCTTTCTTGACAAAACCGAGGCCGTGCTCACCGGAGATTGTCCCACCGAAAGACACCCCCACCTCATAGATTCTCTTCAATAGCTCTTTACCCTTTTCTTCAAGCTCCTTACTACCCTGCCCCATCGGGTGCAGGTGTACATTGCCGTCCCCGGCATGCCCGTAAGTCACCAGTGGGATGCCGTATTCAGCGGCAATCTCCTTGGTTTTTTTCACAAATTCAGCGATATGGCTGCGCGGGACAACGACATCGGAAACATTGAGTACGCCATAATGCCCGATGACGGTATAAAACTTCTCCCTGGCCTCAAGGAGATTCCGCTTCGCCCGCTCACTACCGGGGACAAAGATATCGACCGCGCCGTGACCCAGGCAAATCTTGCCGATGCGTTCGGCGATAACATGAAAGTCATCCTCGCTATCCGCTTCCACCATTATCAGCAGAAAAGCCTGATACTGGTGTAACGGGATCTCTTTGCCGGTATGCTGTTCGACCATATCGATAATGTCCTTCTCCATAAACTCGATACCGACCGGCAGTATCCTCTCTTTAAGGATGTCAGGGACGGAATCAATCGCGTCATGCAGGCTATGGAAAGGGACAAAAAGGATTTCCCTTCTCCCTGCCGGAGGAATCAGCCTCAAGGTAATTTTAGTGATTACCCCTAATGTCCCTTCCGAGCCGATGATCAGCTGGGTCAGGTCATATCCGGTGGCGCATTTAACGAACTTCCCCCCCGTGGATAATACCTCCCCATCAGGTAAGACCGCCTCCAGCCCCAGTACCGAGTGCCTGGTGACACCGTATTTCACGGCCCTCATCCCGCCGGCGTTGGTGGCCGCGTTACCGCCGATGGTAGCATTCGGCTCACCGGGATAGGGAGGATAGTAAAGGCCGACCTCCTCCACAGCCTTATAAACCTCGGCCAGGGTAACCCCCGGCTCAACGACAGCGACAAAGTTTTCCTTATCTATCTCCAGGATTCTGTTCATTCTCTCCAGAGAGAGAACAATCCCCCCATAAATGGGCACAGCACCGCCGGATAGTCCCGTCCCCCCGCCCCGGGGAGTGACCGGAATCCTTCTATCATTAGCCAGCTTGAGCACCCCGGCCACCGCGCCGGTATCTTCGGGGATAACCACCACTTCAGGAAGCACCGGATCAACCCGCAGCGTCTCATCACGGGAGTAGTTCTGCCGCTCATCTCCGCTGAGGACATTCCTGTCGCCAACTATCCCGGCCAGTAGCGTCAACACCTCTCCGGTTACTTTGCCAAAACTCCCGGTTGTCATATCCTTCTCTCCTCTCGTCTGTATACTGAACCAGGGATTACTCAGCCTTACCCTTGCCGATTCTTTCCAGTCCCTGGTTCATCGCCTGCCAGTGAGTTCCCCGCCAGTAAATCCGGTGACAGGCGGGGCACTCCATATAGTGACTCTGCGTCCGGAATACATAGGGCGGGACCCGTCCCTTCACCTGCTCTTTATCCCTCTCCACCAGGGGCTGATTGCACTCCAGGCAGATGGTAAACGGTCGGGCTTTGCCTCCCAGGTCGAGCGCTTCCGCCACCTGCCGCTTTTGCTGTTCCGGGTCATCGCTCTCGATGAGAACGGCTTTGAGCCGGCCGCTGGCGATGACCCCCCTCTTCATGACCTGGGTATCCCGTGTCAGTATCACCCGTTTATCGGCCAGGGCGGTAATTATCATTTCCCAGTCATCATCGCCATTGAAGAACAGGGTATCATACCCTATCATCCTCAGCCACTTGACCAGCTTCCCCACATTATGGTCTACGATGAATTTCAAAATGTTATCGACGGGGTAAACTTGTCGGGAGGCTTCAGCCCGAGTTCAGCGTTCGACTAAGCGTTCGACTGAGCTCACGCCGAAGTCTCACGCCGAAGTCCCGAGGGCGAAGCAATCCGGGTCGGGTATGTTTACGCTCCCCCTCACGGATTGCTTCGTCGCTTTGCTCCTCGCAATGACATCTATATGAAAGAGGAGCTTCGCCCCCCTCAAACTCCCCCTTCAAACACTGATTTCCATACCTTCATAGGCTGGAGAGATTGTGATAGCTAATTCTTCGGCAACAGTCGCTATTTCCGCTCTACTTTCATCTTCCAGTCCGGGACTCATGTGAACGGTGACCACGCGGGGCAGATAACCCTTAAGCTCAAGGAAGACCCCCAGCTCTTCTTTGAGCAGGTCTGGGGTAAGGTGCTTTGACTCCCTGCCGAAACTGGTAAACCGGTTCGAGGCGGTGACTTCAATGATAAGCAACTGCGGTGAGACTTGCCGCCAGCAGTCAGCCATGTCCGGCCCGGTGTCCCCGCTGTAGAATATCGCCTTCCCGTCGGAAGCCGTCACCTGGTAGCCGACGGCCGGAACGGAGTGGTTTAGCGGGACAGGTAGGATACTATAGCCTTCAACCTGCTCCGGCTTTAGCGGTTCGACCACGGTGAACTTAACCGTGGGGTTCTCCGGGGGCCGTTCCAGGAAATTGGGATAGAATTTCCCATCGAGCAGGCGGGTAGTCAACGCATCATGGACAGACGGGGGGGCATAAATACGGAAAGTGGCGCCGGAAAGGTAAGAATTCATCGCCAGGGCAGGTATATCGCGGACATGGTCATAATGATGATGGGTGAGCAGTACCGCCTCAACTTTCTGCTGCTCCGCAAAAGACAGGCTGGAAGTAAGCCCGCCGGCATCCAGTACCAGGATATCATCAACCAGCAAACTGAGAAGCCGGGTATTTTGTGATTCGCAGTTATGCGCTCCCAGAATCCGGATTTTCATAACGGATACCCTGACCCCGGTGATGACCTAATCAGCAATAGAGAAGGGATTAAAATTCGTCTCATAGTCATAAGTGTCAATCGCCTCTCGCTTCTTTAGAGAGTTTACTATCACGTAGGTCAGCGGTGTCGCCAGGGCTTCAATAGCCGTTTTCGCCAGCCAGTGGTACAGAATGATTACCGGCAAAAACGAGGGGGTACCGGCGAAGGCAACGGTAATAAATATCGCAGTGTCCAGCCCCTGCCCGATGATAGTAGAGCCGATAGTCCGGCTCCACAGCCAGCGACCCCGCGTCAGGATCTTCATCCTTACCAGGATAAAGGAATTGGTGAACTCACCGGCAAGGTAACCGAGAAAGGAAGCAACCATTAATCTTGGCGCATAGCCCAGGATGCGCTCGTAAGCGGCCTGCGCCTCCCAGAAAGAAGCCGGCGGCAGTGCCTGCGCTACCCAGGCAAAGAAGACGAAGATAAGATTACAAATGAACCCGAGCCAGATGATCTTCCTCGTCCAGCGGTAGCCATAGACCTCGGTAAGGATATCACCGAAGATATAGCTCAGGGGGAAAACGAAGACAGCCGCCGGCAGCACCAGAAAGCCGAGGCTCACTATCTTGACGGCGATGATATTGGCCGTGATAAGACAGGTAATAAAAATCGCGGTAATAATGACAAAACGATTTGAGATTTGCATTATCT
>JAUYMF010000165.1 GCA_030698765.1 Dehalococcoidales bacterium | reverse complement strand
TCCCTTCTTTTCACGCTAAGAAAGCTTTGCTCGCTGCATTTGTTATAATTATATCATAATTAAGGCAATCAAAAAGTCCGCCTTTTCAGGCGGGCCAAGCTCGAATCACTTGTTAGCCCACATTGGATTCGAACCGGGATGGGGTGTAAGAGGGTCGTGCCGGCTACCTGGCTCTGGGATAGGAGCCCAGTACCTTCATGAACAGGGCTGCCTTTTCCAGTTTCTCCATGGCTTCCTGAATCGCTTTGTCCTGGCGGTGACCTTCAAAGTCCAGGTAAAAATTATATTCCCATGGTTTCTGGCGTGTTGGCCGGGATTCGATTTTGGTCAGGTTGATGTTTCTTGATGCCAGTATCTGCAGGAATTCGTGCAGTGCTCCCGGTTTGTGACTTACCGAGAAGACGATTGATGTCTTATCATTGCCTGACGGCGGCGAGTCCTGTTTGGCGAGAATAAAAAAGCGGGTGAAGTTGTTCGGGTTGTCCTCAATCTCACTGGCGGCAACCTTCATTTCATATATGTCGGCGGCACGGCAGCTGGCGATAGCCGCGCCGTCAGTGATTCCTTTCTCTTTAATCATCTTGACGCTGCCGGCGGTATCATAGGTGGGCACCAGTTCACGGCCGAGGTGCCGGAGGTAGGTCTTGCACTGCCCCAGCGCCTGGGGGTGAGAGTAGACCCGCTTGATACCGTCGAGTCGTGTTTCGGGATGGGTTATCAGGCAATGGCTGACGCGGAGTTCGGTTTCCCCGCACACCTTGAGATTCGATTCCAGGAGCAGATCGTATGACCGGCTGATGCTTCCCTCCAGAGAGTTCTCGATGGGGACAATGCCGAACTGTACTTCATTACGTTCTACCGCCTGAAAGACGTCTTCCAGGCTCTCACAGGGTTTGACCCGGGTTGAATTCCCGAAGAATCGAAAGGCGGCTTCCTCGCTGTAGGCTCCCGGTTCACCCTGAAAGGCAACCATCATACCCTGCACATTCTTGGCGATGTCCATTATCTGGCGGTAAATGTTGACCAGGTCATCCGGGCCTATTTTTTCTTCCCGCGCCACCCGCCTCACATTTTCCAGCACTTTTTCTTCTCGGGCGGTATCCCTGATTTGCTTGCCTTCTTTCTTCTTCTCCTCTCCTATTTCTTCGGCAATCCGTATCCTCTCGGCAATAAGCCTGACTATCCTGGCATCAGCTTCGTCAATCCTTTTTCTCAGGTCTTCCAGACTCATCTTATAACCTCCGGGATAAGTCCTGCTCTCATCGCGAAATCACAGAGCGTTACCGCCATCATTGCTTCCACGACGGGTACGGCTCTGGGCACGATGCAGGCATCGTGCCTGCCTTTCACTTCCAGGCTGGTATCGGTCATTTTTTGCAGGTCAACCGTGTTCTGAATCCGGGCTATTGATGGCGTCGGCTTGAAAGCGACCCTTACCACCACCGGCATCCCGTTGCTGATTCCGCCGAGGATGCCGCCGGCGTTATTGGTTACAGTCACCACTTTGCCGTCGCTGATGGTGAAGGCGTCGTTATTTTCGGAGCCTCTTTTCCCGGCGACGGAGAACCCGGCGCCGAATTCAACCCCTTTAACCGCCGGGATGGCAAAGATAGCCCTGGCCAGGTCTCCTTCCAGCGTGTCGAATACCGGCTCTCCCAGTCCCACCGGTACGTTAAGCGCCATCGCCTCGACGGCCCCGCCCACGCTGTCCCCTTCCCCCCGGGCTTGTTCAATTACCCTGACCATCTTCACGGCGGCGTCAGGGTCGGCGCAGCGCAGAGGACTGGTCTGCGTATTCCTTCTTATTTCGTTGAGTGACTTTGCCCCTGCTTTGATGCCGCCGATTTCGATGGTGTAGGCCAGAATCTCGATACCGGTCAGTCCGAGCAGTTTCCTGGCTACGGCTCCCGCCATGACCATGGTTGCCGTGGTCCTCCCCGAGAATCTGCCTCCTCCCCGGTAATCATTAAAGCCGCCGTATTTGACATAAGCGGTGTAATCAGCGTGACCGGGTCTGGCCAGAAACCTGATCCGTTCATAGGCGCTGGAATCGATGTCCTTATTCCATATCAGCAGGCAGATGGGGGCGCCGGTGGTGTGTCCTTTGAAGGCACCGGCGAGAATTTCAACTTTATCTTCCTCAGCCCGGCTGGTAGAGGCCACATTTTTACCCGGTCTTCTTTTATCCAGTTCCTGCTGGAGGTCCTCTTCGGTCAGGGGCAGACCGGCCGGGCAGCCATCGATTATGGTGCCGACGCACCGGCCATGGCTCTCGCCGAAGCTGGTGACGGTGAACATCTTGCCGAAACTATTGCCCATTTATTTTCACCTCGCCGCCGATGCTTCTCAGTATCTCCCAGAATTCGGGGTATGTCTTGGCAACGCATTCCGCGTTGTCAATAATGGTCTCGCCGCAGTTCAAACCGAGCAGGCTGAAGGCCATAGCGATGCGGTGGTCGCCCCGCGTATCGATAACTGCGCCTTTTGGCGTCGAGCCGGTGATGATCAATCGCTTTTTTTCCTCGGTGACCTTGATGCTCATTGCCTCCAGACCCTCCCTCAAAGCGGACGGGCGGTCTGATTCTTTCAGACGGGCCCTCTCGATGCCGGTAAATTCGCTGACTCCATCCGCGGCAGCGGCGAGAACGGCCATGGTCGGTAACAGGTCTATGCAGTCGTTCAGGTCAGCCTTTATCGCTTTTAACCTCGATTTCTTTACTGTAATCGAATTATGCCCGGTGGTTATGTCAGCCCCCATCTCTTGAAGGAAGTCCAGTATTGCTTTATCACCTTGTAGACTCTCCGGGTTCAGGTTCTGTACCTCGACCTCGCCGGACATAGCTCCCATGGCTAGCAGGTATGAGGCTGAAGACCAGTCTCCTTCCACCCTGTACCTGGTAGGCTGATAGCTTTGCCGGGAGGTCCTGAATTCCCTCAGGTCCGGGGTGGAGGTTACCTTTACGCCAAAGGCATCCAGACACTCCAGGGTCATCGAGACAAAGGGTCGTGATTCCAGGGGTGTGGTCAGTCTGATTTTGGTACCTTCATCGGCGAGGGGAGAGATGAAAAGCAGGGCGGAAACGAACTGAGAGCTGATATTGCCCGGCAGCTCGGCAATGCCGCCTTTCAATCTCCCTCCCTTGATAGTTACCTGTGCCTGCTCATCATCGAAAATATAATCGATACCCAGTTGTCTCAGTGCGTATATCAGTGGTTTGATTGGCCTGCGGGACAGTGACGGAGCCGTGGTCAAGCGACACTTGCCGGGGACAAGCGCGCATACCGCCGTCATAAACCTCATGGTAGCCGCTGATTCCCGGCAGTACAGGTCAGTGTCCGGCGCCCGGAATTCACCCCCGGCAACCTTCCACGAATTCTTGTCCTGAGTTACCCGGATGCCCAGCTTGCCCAGCACATCCAGGCAGGCTTCAGTGTCATCGGAGCCCAGTGGGTCAATTATCTCACTCTCGCCTCTGGCTAAAGCTGCGCAAATTAAGCCCCGAATCGAGTAGCTTTTTGAGGAAGGGGCTACCACCCTACCCGCTATTTTGCTTTTACGTATTGAGGCTTTCAATTCTCTTCAACTCGGCTATTATTTGCCCGACTACCGCCGGGATGGTCAGTCTTGAGGTATTTATTCTAATATCTGCCACCCGTTCGTAAAAAGGTCTCCTGAACCTTAAAAGCTCGCCTATGGTCAGGATAGGGTTGTCTACCGCCAGCAGCGGTCGCTTCCCGGCGGCGCTGGCCACCCTTTTCAGCACGGTCTTCGGCGACGCTGTCAGGTACACGATGACGGCCCCCTCCCTGAGGCGGTCGATATTTATCTTATTGAGGACCGCCCCGCCGCCGCAGGCGATTACGGTATCTTTTTCCCGGGCTACCCTTTTCGTTATCTCGATCTCAAGCTCCCGGAAGGCGATTTCTCCATCCTGCTCGAATATCTCGGGTATGGACTTGCCGGCCTGTTGCGCAATCAGCGTGTCCGTCTCGATGAAGTTCTTACCCAGCTTTTTTGCCAGGAACCTGCCGACGTCGGTCTTGCCAGCCCCCATAAAACCCACCAGAGCGATATTACTTTTCATGGCTTTTCAGTAGATTTATTGCCTTTTCCTTCATTAGTTTAACCGGTGCTTTCTCTCCCGTCCACTTCTCAAAGGCCAGAGCGCCCTGCCATACCAGCATGTCAATGCCGCCGATAGTCTGAGCGCCGGCGGCCTCCGCCTCTATTAGCAGCCGGGTTTTTACCGGATTGTAGATAATATCATAGACTACCAGGCCCGGCTTGAGCAGGTCCTGTGATACGGGCGTTGCGCCAATGTCAGGGACCATGCCCACGCTGGTGGCGTTTACCAGGATATCAGCTTTCGATAAAGTCAATGCCATGTTTTCCCGGTTCAGTTCCAGGGCACTGGTTTCACGCGCGAAGGACTGGGCAATACCGGCCGCCAGTTCCTTTGCCCAGTCCATCTCCTTTGCCCGGTTGAGGATTGTCAGATTAGCCCCTCTATCCGCCAGGATGAAAGAGATAGCCCTGGAGGCGCCGCCGGCTCCCAGTATGGCCACATTTTTACCCCCCGGCTCAATCCCCCTCTCCAGCAGTACCTGTAGAAACCCGCTGGCATCGGTATTGTAACCGGTCAAAACTCCGTTATCATTGGTGATGGTATTGACCGCGCTAATCTTTTCCGCCATTGTATCGAGCTTGTCCAGGTACGGGATAACAGCTACTTTATGCGGGATGGTAACATTCATTCCCTTGATGTTGAGCGCTCTCATGCCCTCAATAGCTTTGCCCAGCTCCTCTTTCCTTACCCGGAACGGGACATAGATAAAATCTATCCCCAGCTCACTGAAGGCGGCGTTATGCATCACCGGGGACATGGTATGCTCTACCGGGTCGCCGATTAAGCCGCAGACACTTGTTTTGCCGGATACAGGTATCTCTGCCATTTTCTCAGCACCTCATCAGCTGGTAGATTTTTGTCAGGTCGTTAACAGTCATCTGCCCCGGGGCTGATTCTTCCCCGGTATCGATTGATGCGTAAGTCAGTTCACCGCCAAGCAGCGGACAGAGGACTCGACTGGTGTAACCCAGGGCTCCCATGGCGAATGAAATCAGCCTTGTCCCGGAAAATTCGGAGATGAGTTGCAGGACGCTGATATTGTCCTCAACTTTCCGGGCGGTGGTAACGACTTTGCTAATGTCAGCGCCAGCCTTCAGTTGCTCTTTGACTATTCTGACCATCTCCTCCAGGGGGGGCGTTATCTCCAGGTTGTGATATGACAGGAGGCATTGCCCTCCTGTCTTTATCCGCGGAACAATTTTGTCCAGGCCCTTCGTGCTGAGCTCAATGTCAATGATAGCCGCCCCCAACTCGGTTGCCTGCAGCAGGGTCTCTACTCTGCCGGGTTCGTCTCCCAGCCAGTTGCCTCCCTCACCGGGGCTGCGGTTGCAGGCTATCCAGGGTTTATTTAACTGCCGGGCTGTTTCCTGCCAGCCATCGCCAATAAGGTCGATGCGAACCTCGAACAGGTCAACCAGCGGCGCAATCTCCCTGACCGCCTTAAGGTCATTATTGACGATGACAGCGCAAATCCTGGGTTTTTTCATCTTACTCGGCTAAGACCTGTTCTATCAGAGAGGGGCTGACATCATCGGTGATAAATACCTCGCCTATGGCCCGGGGCAGGATAAACCTTATCTTACCCTGCAGTACTTTCTTGTCGTGTTTCATGGCCTGGATAAGCTTTTCCAGTTCAAAGGCCGGGAGCTCCGTCGGCAGGCCGGCCCTGGCGATAACGTCTTTGAGCCTGATTACGGCTTCCCCGTCGAGTACGCCCAGCGCGTTGGAGATTCTGGCCGCCGCCAGCATCCCGATGGCGACCGCCTCTCCGTGCTGGATTTGAAAATCTGAGATTGTTTCGATGGCGTGTCCGATAGTATGACCGTAGTTCAGGATATTCCTCAGTCCCAGGTCTTTCTCATCTTCGGCGACTATCTCGGCTTTTATCTTCGCCGACGTATAGACGACTTTGCCCAGTTTTCTATCATCGAGTGATTTTATCTGGTCGAGATTTTTCTCCAGGTAAGTGAAGAATTCTGCGTCCCGAATCACGCCGTATTTGATGACCTCAGCCAGTCCATCGCTAAGCGCTTTAGCGGTCAGGGTATTCAATGCGGTGATGTCAGTAATGACCATCCTGGGATGGTAAAATGCTCCAATCATGTTTTTCAGCAGGTTGTGGTTGACAGCTACTTTCCCGCCGATACTGCTATCGACCTGTGCCAGCAGGGTGGTTGGTATCTGTATCAGGGGTACTCCCCGCAGATATGTAGCGGCGACA
>JAUYMF010000164.1 GCA_030698765.1 Dehalococcoidales bacterium | reverse complement strand
ATGAACTCTTGCCCGACAAGTCCGGTAGCCCCGACAATAGCTAATCTGTAACTCATTTTGTCTCCTGTAAGTTGAGCAAAATATCCAGCCCGTAAACCAGCCCCTGGCGCTTGACCACTTCCTTGATGGCCAGTATCACCCCCGGCACGTAGCATTCCCGGTTAATGGTATCATGGCGTATGCTCAGTGTCTGTCCGGCGGCTCCCAGCAGTATCTCGTGGTGCGCCATGAGACCGGGTAGCCTAACGCTGTGGATAGGGATGCCCTCTACCTGGTCTCCGCGACTGTTAGAGGCCTGCTTCTGCTCCGGCGGTTGCGCAAACGGCTTGTTCCGGGCTTGAGCCATGGCTCTGGCGGTTGATATGGCCGTCCCCGATGGCGAATCCACTTTCAGGTGGTGATGCAGCTCGACGATTTCTGCATAGTCGAGATATTTGGCGGCTATTTTGGCCAGGTGCACCATGAGGACTGCGCCCAGCGCAAAATTTGGCGCTACCACCGCCCCTACTTTGTTGGCTTTAGCCAGCCGGTCAATCTCATCAATATCATCAGCCGTGAGACCGGTGGTACCTATCACCAAGTTAACGCCGTGTTTGGTAGCGGTACGCACTACGGGCATGATAGCTTGAGCAACGGTGAAGTCAACCAGTACATCAGGCTGGCTTCTGGTTATGATCTGGTCTGAGTCTGCCGAGAAGGGGATTGTGCCTGAACCATCGGGTAAGGGGAGAGAATCACCGGCAGCCTTGCGGTCTATTGCCCCGACCACCCGAATGTCGTTCTGGCGGCACAGGCTGTTTACCATCTCCCGGCCAACTCTACCCAGCGCTCCATGGATGACTACTTTGATTGGTTTCATGGTCTACATCCTGCCGGTTAATGATAGCATCTAGGGTCTCAGTCAGGGTATTCCTTGTCCGTGCAATCTAGCGTTTTTGGGGCCAACTTCCCCGGGGCGGGTGATCATCCCGCTGTCTTCGGAACGGGTAGTCTGGTGTAGGTGCGTCGTGCGCCTGGCTTCCCTGATCTTGCGATGAACCTGCCAGTAGCGCTTTCCGTGACAGCCCTATCTTACCATCCTCAATCCTGATTACCTTTACGGTGATCTCGTCACCCACTTTTACTTCATCCTCAATGTTGGCTACCCGGTGAGCGGACAGCTCGCTGATATGGACCATACCTTCTTTTCCGGGCATGATTTCGACAAAGGCGCCGAAGCCGAGCAGCCGGGTTATTTTCCCGGTGTAGATTTCACCGATTTCAACATCTTTGGTCAGTCCCTCAATCATCTTGATTGCCCGGTTAGCGGAGGCCTCATCAGCGGAGCCGACGAGTACCGTACCGTCATTTTCGATATCAATGGTGGTTTTGGTCTCTTCGGTAATCGACCGGATGGTCTTACCACCGGGACCGATTACGGCGCCGATTTTATCAACGCCGATTGTCATTTTATAGACCCGGGGCGCGTAACGGCTCAGTTCCGGACGGCTGGCATTTATGGTCCTGTTCATAATATCCAGGATGAACAGGCGGGCAACATGTGCCTGGCGCAGAGTTTTATCAATGATTTCGGCGCTTAAGCCCTTGAGTTTGGTATCCATTTGTACTCCGGTGATACCATCCGGGGTACCGGCTACCTTGAAGTCCATATCACCGTAGTTGTCCTCAATGCCTTCGATATCGGTTAGAATAGCGTACCGGCCGCTATCATCGGTGACCAGCCCCATCGCTATTCCGGCGACGGCTTTCTTAATCGGTATACCGGCATCCATCAGGGCTAAGCTGCTGGCACAGATGCTGGCCATGGAAGTACTGCCGCTGGAGCTGAGAATCTCAGAGACCAGGCGGATGGTGTACGGGAAGTCCTCATCCCTGGGCAATACCGGTTCCAGGGAGCGTTCCACCAGGGCGCCGTGTCCAATTTCACGGCGACTGGGAGAGCCGACACGTTTTACTTCACCGGTAGAGAAGGGGGTGAAGTTGTAGTGATGCATAAAGCGTTTCGTCTCCTCTATTCCCAGCCCGTCGAGTTGCTGTTCTTTCCTGGTAGAGCCCAGGGTGGCAATGGTCAGCGCTTGTGTCTGACCGCGGGTGAATAGCGCCGAGCCGTGGGTGCGGGGTAACAGGTTCACTTCACAGCTGATGGGGCGAATCTCGGTCAAACCGCGGCCGCTGGCGCGCTGGTTTTTATTGAGGAGCTGGTCCCTTATCTCAGCCTTGATCTCAGCATCAAAAGCGGAAACCAGTTCCTCAGGGGGGAAAGTCTCCCCCAGGTCTCCGATGATTTCGCTCTTTAGCTCGGCGAGAGCTTGCTCGCGGTGCGCTTTCTCAGCGTAACTGACCGCCTGGTTGAGTTTTTCCCTGATAATCGGCGCGATGGCCGCCGCTATCTCAGGGTTAATTTGTTTCACCGGGACCGGTAGTTTGGCTTTACCCAGCGACTGCTGAATTTGCTCCTGGAGTCTGATGATACCCTGGTTGGCTTCATGGCCAAACTGGATTGCCTGGAAGATGGCATCTTCCGAGACTTCACGGGCTCCGGCCTCAAGCATTATTACTTCACTGCTGGTACTGGCGACGATAAGCTCAAAAAGGCTATCTTCAAGCTGGGCTAAGGTCGGGTTAAGTACTAATTCGCCGTTAATATGGCCGACGCGCACCGCGCTCACGGGACCGGCGAATGGCACTTCTGACATTGACAGTACCGTCGAGCTGCCGATAACGGCCAGCAGGTCAGGGGCGTTTTCCTGGTCGGCGGACAAAACGGTTATTATCAGCTGTATGTCATGGCGCCATGCCTTGGGTAGGAGTGGACGGATGGGACGGTCGGTGAGCCGGCTGGCCAGGATTGCCTCCTGGCTGGGCCGGCCTTCTCTCCGGATAAAACCGCCGGGTATCTTACCGGCAGCGTATAATCTCTCTTCATAATCAACGGTCAGGGGTAGAAAATCAACTCCTTCTCGGGGCTTTTCACCGACACAAACGGTGACCAGAACTACGGTTTCTCCGTATCTTAATGTAGCCGCCGCCGAAGCCTGCTCGGCCAGCTTCCCCGTTTCTATAGTTAGAGTTCTACCTCCAATCTCACATTCAAAAGATTGAGGTTTCTGCAACATTTACTCCTTTTTCAGGTATTATTTACGTAATCCTAGCTCTCTGATTAGTTTGTGGTACCGGCTGACGTCCTCTTTACTGAGGTATGTCAGGAGCCTTCTCCTTTTGCCGACGAGTTTAATCAATCCGTGGCGCGTGTGGAAATCATGCCGGTTAGCGGCCATATGGCCGGTTAGCTGATTTATCCTTTGCGTCAGCAGGGCTACCTGCACTTCGGTGGAGCCGGTATCCTTCTCGTGCTGGGCAAACTTTTCAATAACCTTTGTCTTCTCTTCTTTGTCCAACTACTACCTCTCTACTCTCTATTTGAGATGACTATCTGTCAGGTACCAGTATAACATAAATCGGGGAAATTATATCACATGGCGGCAAGGCTGTAAAACACCTATTTAGTTGTCCGCCTTGACCTTGGCGGGTCACACGTTGTATATTGGCGGCGATACAGGTCATGCATGTCGGCGTATGTAGCATCCAGTTTCGCTTACCGGAAAATCTGTCTCTCAAGGGGAAGAGGCAGATTGTAAAGTCGATTACCAGCCGGGTGAGTGCCAAGTTCAATGTTTCTGTAGCTGAGATTGATGACCACGATTTATGGCAGATGGCTACTATCGGAGTCTCCTGTGTCAGTAATGATAAGCGCCACGCCAATGAAGTCCTCTCGAGGGTGGTGCAGTTTATTACGGATAACCGGTTTGAAATAGAAGTGCTGGGCTATGAAATTGAAATCCTGGCGGTATTTTGATATCTGTCCGTGTGAAATCTCTCCTTGAGAGCGGTAATGGATACGGTAGCTTTCCTCAATTATCTGACCGCACAGCCTGCTTATGATAACCAGATCGCCCATATTGAGCGTATTCGATCCCTTAAGGCGGCCTTTGGCGAATTAGACGAGCCGATGTCCTCTCCCCTGCAGGACTGTCTCCACCATCACGGCATAGCATCCCTCTATACTCACCAGGCTGAGGCAGTGAATCATGCTCAGCAGGGCAGGAATGTCATGGTGGCGACCCCCAGCGCCAGCGGGAAGAGCCTGTGCTACAACATTGCTGTAATGCAGGCGCTATTGACTGAACCCGCCGGTTGCGCTCTGTATCTTTTCCCGACCAAGGCCCTGGCCCAGGACCAGCTGCGGGCTTTGCAGGAATTATTCTGCCCCGGCCTGTTCCGGCAGGGGGACTTCGCTACCTTTGACGGAGATACCCCTCCCGATGAAAGAGCGCAGATAAGGAAGCGGGGACGGGTGATACTGACCAATCCGGATATGCTGCATCTTGGCATACTGCCCAATCACCAGTCCTGGTCAAGACTGCTGCGGAACCTGAAATACGTGGTCGTTGACGAGGCCCATATCTATCGCGGCGTTTTCGGCTCTCATGTTGCCGGTGTCCTGCGTCGCCTGCGACGGCTGTGTCGTATCTACGGCGCTGACCCCCGGTTTATTCTCTGTTCAGCGACCATCGCCAATCCGGGCGAGCACGCTGAGAAGCTGGCCGGGCTACCCTTCACCGTGGTTGAAAATGATGGTTCCCCTCACGGGGGGAAGGAGTTTGTCTTCTGGAACCCCCCGATTATTGATGAGGCGAAAGGCGCCCGCCACAGCGCTAACAGCGAGGCAACCAGTTTATTTACCGCACTGGTTGAGCAAAATATCCGTACACTGGTCTTTGCCCGTACCCGCCGTTTGACCGAGCTTATTTACACCTACTCGCGGGACAAACTGGCCACCGTCAATCCGGCTTTAGCCAGCCGTATCAAACCTTACCGCGCCGGTTATCTGCCCGAGGAACGCCGCCGCATCGAGCGGGAGCTTTTTAGCGGGGAGCTTATCGGGGTGGTGGCTACCGTCGCCCTGGAACTGGGGATAGATATCGGCGACCTTGAAGCCACGGTACTGACCGGTTACCCCGGCAGCATCGCCAGTACCTGGCAGCAGGCGGGCAGGAGCGGGCGGGGCAAGGAGAGGTCTCTGAGTTTCCTCATCGGCCTGGATAATCCCCTCGACCAGTATTTCATGCGCCACCCGGAGTCCTTTTTCCAGAAAAACTTTGAAAATGCCCTGGTCAACCCTGATAATCCCTATATCCTGCGGGCACATCTGCTCTGCGCCGCCTGGGAGATGCCGCTGACCGGTTATGACGAGCGCTTCTTCGGCGACCACTTTAATCAGGAGATAGCCGGGCTGGAGGAACAGGGTCTGCTGCGCAAACGAGGCCGGAAATGGCATCTTTCCCCGTCTATTTCTTATCCGGCACAGGCAATCAATATCCGGGCTACCTCCGGGGAAAACTTCGCTATGGTAGATACTACTACAGCTTCTCTGCTGGAGACGGTGGAGTCCAGTGTCGCTTTCTTCCAGATACACCCCGGGGCTGTTTATCTCCATCAGGGGGAGTCCTATCTGGTCACTGACCTTGACCTGGCCGGGCGGACCGCTTACGCCGTGCCGGCGACGGTGAACTATTACACTCAGACCAAAGAGCTTGAGGACTTGCGTATCATCAGGTTGAGGCAGAGCAAGAGGTGCGGGGGGGTGAAGGTATACCTGGGTGAGGTGGAGGTGACCAATACGGTGGTCGGCTTTAAGAAGAAGGCGCAGTTCACCGAGGAAATCATCGGCGAAGAACCGCTCGACCTACCCCCTCAGCATTTTCCCACGGTGGCCCTCTGGTTTGACCTGCCGGATGAGGCCATCACCAGGCTGGAAAGTGAGCAGCTTGACTTTGCCGGGGGCCTCCATGCCGCCGAGCATGCCGCGATTGCCCTTCTGCCCCTGTTTGCCCTCTGCGACCGCAATGATATCGGCGGGGTCTCCACTCCCCTGCACCCCGATACCGGCAGAGCCCAGATATTCATCCACGACGCCTATCCCGGTGGCATCGGCATCGCTGAGAAAGGCTTTGAACTGGTGGAGCAGCTCTGGGGGGCGGCGCTGACCGCGGTTATCGAGTGTCCCTGTGAGGAAGGTTGCCCCAGTTGTATTCAGTCGCCCAAGTGTGGTAATAACAATAAACCCCTGGATAAAAGGGCGGCGCGGATTTTGCTGGAAGAACTGAGCCGTCAAACTTCATAGTGTGGGGCAGCACGGCCCGTGTATATCACCGGACAACTTGGAAAGTCACAGAGGGGGTGCTGTATCCCTGTTAAGCACTATTATTTAGCGTGTTAGGGGATAGGGTTAACTCATATAAAAGTAATGAGTATTAAGTTCGGTAATGTCTGTCTTTGCGGGGGTGACCCGTGATGCTGTTTTTCCCGGGGGACCCGTTCTCCAGGCAGAGAGAAGTCGAGCTGGAAACGAGGTTAAGGTACGGAAGCGGGAATGACCCGGAAAGACCGCCAGGGTGGCAGCCGGGGAATAAATATCCCGTACTCGGCATGTTTGTCGGCATGATTGCCGGTGGCGCCGCGGGGATAACAGCCGGTATTCATTATTTTGGTTCGGGCGGTATTCTCATTGGTTTTGTTGGCGGTAGTATCACAGGTGGAATTATCGGTACCATAATTGGCGATTTAATAAGGAAGCGCCGGTTAAAAACAAAAACCCGACGCTAAAGATCTGTTCGCTCACCTGGTTGAGCGGAAGGAGGAGAGTATGCCATCTATCAGTGGAGCCGGTATTATCCGTGTTGCAGTCTTCAGTTTCAAGACGGAAGTGACCGAAACCCAGAAAGAAGAATCATTACGGGCGGCCCAGGTCTGGGAGCAGGTGCCGGGGGTACTGGCTGTAGAGCAGGGGCCTTGCCTGGGGGATGACCCGCCGTATCAATACATGAGGTTAATTTATTATGCGGACACTGAGGCCCGCGCCCGCCTGCTGGCTCACCCTATCCATGACCGCTGGGCAGAAATAACCCGGCCATTGACCCTGAAGCACACGGGTTTTGCCATTGCGGTAGAGTAGCAGGAGAGAATGCAGAGGTATGGTGGAAATCAGTTACCGGATTTGGTAAAAGAAGGACTGGAATGTAGGAGGTGCTTTTTGCGGGAAACGGTAATTTCTCATCTGGTAAAACCTGAAGACCTGCAGCATCACGGTACTCTATTCGCCGGGCGGATGGCGGAATGGCTGGTGGAGTCCTGCTTTATTACTGCCTGCAGGCTTGTCGGGAAACCCGAGGATGTAGTCTGTGTCCGGGTGCACGGTATAAGTTTCACTAAACCGGTCACTAGCGGGAATATTATCGAGATTAAGGCCAGGATAGCCCTGGTGGGTGATTCCAGCATAACGGTTTACGGCCAGGCGTTTAACAGTGACGAGGAAACCACGTCCGTTACCGGTATGGCCACCTTTGTCACTGTGGATAAGCAGGGGAGACCTTATGCCCATGGTTTTAGTTTGTCGGCAGAGTATATTGCTCAAAACCGCGAAATTTATGATGAGGCGCTTAAGGTCAGGGGACAGGGATAATTTTTAAATCTGACCACTACCGCTCCCGCTCCGCCCGGGGGCGAAGCGCCCGGCCATCTTCCTGATAACGGGCAGGCGGGTTGCCAGCAATAGTATCAGTAATGCCCAGTAAAGTAACGGTAAGCGGAAGTCTGCCTTGACCTGCAGGGTGAAGTGGGTTACCGCCAGTATGGCAGCCGGATATACCAGCCAGTGCACACGTTCCCAGTTTTTGCCCAGTCTTTGCATCCATCCCCGGGTGGAGGTTATCGCTACCGGGAGCATGCAGAGGAAAGCGGCAAAACCCAGTATAACGAAGCTCTTTTCGGCGATATCCTCTCTGAGCAAAGCCAGATTGAAGCCGTAGTCCAGTCCGATGAAGTTCAGGAAGTGCAGGCTGGCATAGGCGAAAGCGTAAAGACCCAGCGGCCGGCGTAAGCGGAATATCCGGCCGCTGCCGAATATCCGGCTGAGCGGCGTGCAGCTTAGAGAGAGTATCAGAATCAGCAGGGCATAGCGGCCGGTGCGAAGCTGTATTTCCTGTATCGGGTTGACGGTTAGCTGGCCCTGCCAGAAGTCCCAGATGATGACGGATAACGGTAACAGCGCGGTAATGTGGACCACTACCTGAATTGCGGATGCCCTGGGACTGCGCATCAGAAAAACTTTTTTAAGTCCATACCTTCGTAGAGACGGGCTACTTCATCGGCGTACCCGTTGAATGGCAGGGTTTTACGGCGGCTTAGTTCCCCGATCCGGCGCTCACTGGACTGCGTCCATCGGGGGTGGGGTACATCGGGGTTTACATTGGCGTAAAAGCCGTATTCGTGGGGGGCGGCGGCCATCCAAAGAGAGACAGGCATTTCCTCTACGAGGTCGATCTTCACGATTGACTTGATGTCCTTGAAGCCGTATTTCCAGGGCACCACCAGCCGTATCGGCGCGCCATCCTGCGGCGGTAACGGCTTGCCGTAAATGCCGGTAGCCAGTATCGTCAGGTCGTGCATCGCTTCATCCAGGCGCAAGCCTTCAACGTATGGCCAGTTATATATCCGGCTTTTCTGACCGGGCATCTGCTCCGGGTCGTAAAGCGCTTCGAAGCGCACGTACTTGGCTTCCGGTTTCGGCTCGGCGGCGGCTAACAGTTTTACCAGGGGGAAACCTGACCACGGGATGACCATTGACCAGGCTTCCACGCAGCGCAGCCGGTAGATTCGCTCTTCCTGGGGGAATTTTTGCAGTATCTCATCCATGTCATAGGTATGCGGTTTGTTGACCAGTCCCCCTACCTCCACGCTCCATGGTGAGGTCTTGAAATCCTGGGCAAGTACGGCTACCCCCTCTTTGGAGGTGGTGAACTCATAGAAGTTGTTATAGTTGATAATGGAGTCGCAGGGTGTCAGTTCGTCGCCAAGCTCATCGGTGGTGCTGCTGGCCTGGGCGGAGTCGCAGAATCCTGTGGCAGAGGCAGGCTCCTCCCTCTGGCAGCCGCCGAAAAACATCAGGCTGGTCAGCAGCGCGCCAGCTCCCGCCAGAAACTTGCGTCTGGAGAAATACAGGTATTCCGGGGTAATTTCGGAGAAGCTTATCTCTCTCATGGTTTCCCTCTGTAATGCCGACTCGGTTAACTTCTATTTTAAGTCCTGGCCGGATAATTTGTCCAATATCAGCCGGATAAGTATATTCGGTTCTGGTTGGTGGTGTCATGCGGAGTCAGAATGACAGAATGGCTTTGGGACAGTATTCTCGGATAGCCTCGGCGAAGCAACTGTCTTGTGATGGTTTCCCTCCCACCTCTCAGATTGCCCCGTCGCGGAGTTTACACTGAGCGAAGCGAACGTGCTTCTCTCAATGACAACTGAACCCACCAGATACAAACGGAACCACAGGCTTCCAGGTTAAGAAGTGTATTACGGATGTGCTTTTAGCCCTGTTTCTCTTATATGTCAGACGCGGGTGGTGTCAAAGTCCAGAATATTGAGCCTGAGCCTTCTCTGTCCGCCCCACTGGTCTAATTCCAGGTTATACACGATATCGAGCGGGGATGATACTTCTGTCAGGTAGTTGCCCAGCCTGAAACCCACTCCGTCCCAGACGGTATTAGTCTGCTTCAATTTAAGCTTGAGGTGCCCGCCATTATTGCCCATGGGACGGCAGTCGACAATCTCTACCCCCCGGGTGAGGAAAGTGGGTAAGGGGTTGCCATAGCCAAACGGCGCCAGTTTCTGGATGGTCGGGAAGGTATCTCCCCCCAGATTGGACAGCCCGACTTCAGCATCAATATCCAGAGTAGAGCGTAAATCAACTCCATCCAGCTCGGTAGTGGCTATCTCCAGTAATGCCTGCTGGAGGCGGGGCAAATCTTTTGTGGGCAGCGTGAAACCGGCTGCCTGGGAATGCCCGCCGAAGTGAGTGAAAAGATTACGGCAGCGGGCTAAGGCTTGAATGATGTTAAATTCAGGGATGCTGCGGCCGCTACCGCTGCTGATGCTTTCACCGCTCCTGATGACAATCGCCGGACGGTAGAATTCCTCAGCTAACCGGCTGGCGACCAGCCCGCAGATGCCAACCGGAAAGTCCCGGTCGCTGGCTACCAGCAACGGTTGGATGCCCTGGGCCAGCACCTGCTCTCTGGCTCTGGCAGAGGCATCGGCGGTCAGCTTCTGCCTCTCGGAGTTCTTTTGTTCCAGCCACAGGGCCAGCTCGTGTGCCTCCGGTTCTGAGTCTGTCATCAGTAGAGTATAGCTGCTCATGGCGTGTTCCAGTCTGCCCGCCGCGTTTAATCTGGGAGCGATGAACCAGGAGATGCTTTCACTGGTAAGATTAGTGCTGTCCAGTCCTGACCGCGCTATCAGTTCCCTGATTCCGGGGCGAGGGGAGGCGCTGAGCACCTTCAGGCCTTGCTTGACCAGGTACCGGTTTTCTCCTACCAGTGGCATCATATCCGCTACCGTACCCAGGGCTACCAGGTCCATCAACTGGCTGAGATATTGCTCTTTACCGATGCTGCGGAACACAGCCTGAAGCAGCTTGAAAGCCACGCCGACTCCGGCCAGCTCCGGGAATGGGTAAGATGAGCCGGCTAACCGGGGATTGACCACGGCGTTGGCGGGCGGCAGGGTATCCAGGGGTGTGTGATGGTCGGTGATAATGATATCCAGCCCCATCTTTTTGGCTTTTCTGACCTCGGTCAGGGCGGTAATGCCGCAGTCAACGGTAATGACCAGGCTAACGCCCTGCTGCTGTAGTTTCTCCAGCGCGGACACTTTCAGTCCGTAGCCTTCGGTCAGGCGGTGAGGGATGTAGGGTATTATCTTGCCGCCGATGAGTGATAGTCCCTGTACCAGGAGTGCGGTGGAGGTGATGCCGTCAGTATCGAAGTCCCCGTAAACGGCGATGCTTTCACCGGAAAGTAAAGCCTGGTAAATTCTGCCCACGGCCTGATGCATGCCCGGCAGCAGTGAGGGGTCACCGGATAACCGGTCATCAGCCAGGATGAAGTCCTCCAGTAGAGACGGCTCATTAAGGTTGCGGTTGTAGAGAACCTGGGCCAGCAGTGGGGATAGACCTGCAAAGCTGGTAAGAACTTTATCGGGGACGGTTGGCCTGATGTTCCAGCGGCTGTGGCCCAAGCCTAAGCCTCGCTATACTCTCGAAATATCAGGACTGAGTTATGCCCGCCGAAGCCAAACGAGTTGGATAAAGCGGTGGTGACCTTCGCCTTGATTGGTTTCAGGGGTACGTAATTCAGGTCGCACTCAGGGGACGGATGTTCCAGGTTTATCGTCGGCGGTATTATACCGTGCTGGATAACCATCGTGCATATCGCGGCTTCAAGGGCGCCGGCGGCGCCGATTAAGTGTCCGGTCATTGATTTGGTGGAGCTTATCGGAATACGGTAGGCATGCTCGCCAAAGACCGTCTTAATCGCTTTTGTCTCCATCTCGTCGTTGAGCGGAGTGGAGGTGCCGTGGGCGTTAATATAATCGATTTCGCTGGCCGGAATTCCAGCTTTATTGAGGGCCAGCTTTATGGCCCTGACCGCGCCCTCTCCGTTTTCCGATGGCTGCGTCATGTGGTAAGCGTCAGCGCTGGCGCCATAGGCTAAAAGTTCAGCCATGATTTTAGCCCCCCGTTCCCGGGCGTGGGTTAGACTTTCCAGGACGAGGAGGCTGGCTCCCTCCCCGATGACAAAGCCGTCCCGGTCAATATCAAAGGGACGGGAAGCTTTCTGCGGCGCGTCATTCCGGATAGAGAGCGCTTTGAGGGCATTAAAAGAGGCAATCCCTATCTGATTGATTATGGCTTCACTACCACCGGCAAGCGCCGCCTGAACATCTCCCCGTTTGATGAGCTCGTAAGCGACGCCTATTGCGTCCGAGCTACTGGAGCAGGCTGAGGTGGTACATAGATTGGGCCCCTTCACTCCCAGCGTAATGGATACCTGGGCGGCCGCCATATCCGATATCATCATGGGTACCAGGAAAGGGCTTACCCTGCTCGGGCCTCTTTCCAGTAGTATTTTTGTCTGTTCTAACAGCGTGGTCAGGCCGCCAATACCGCTACCAACAACAATAGCGATGTTGTCCTGGTTAGAGGCATTGATTTCGATACCGGCATTCTTTACCGCCTGCTGGCCGGCCGCCACCGCCAGCTGGGCAAAGCGGTCCATGTGGCGGGCTTCTTTGCGGTTTATGTAATTGAGGGGGTCAAATCCTTTGACCTCACCGGCAAACCTGGTCTCAAAGGGTTCAGCATCGAAGAGGGTGATGTAATCAATGCCGGACTTACCGGCAATCAGATTTTCCCAGATGGTAGATATGTCCATACCGAGCGGGCACAAAGTACCTATCCCGGTAATCACCACTCTATTGTCATGGTTACTTGTCAACCGCGCTTCCTGTCCGTCCTATCCGCTGCCGGGGTTAAAATGGCGTGTTATCCAGAGGCGTTATTTTTTAAGTTTACCTCTTAATTTGCCCGCTTGATATCATCATTAGTATAATATGTTTCTGTTCGGTGCGTCAACTGGGATGAAAGGGGTTTTGCATTTGGTTGATTCCACTCGAAGAAACATGAAGATTGCTATAGAAACCTTAGGCTGTAAACTTAATCTGGCGGAGACTGAGCTTTTAGTCCGCCAGTTCAGTGCAGCCGGGTATGAACTGGTACCATCGGCGGATGAAGCTGATATCTATGTGCTCAATACCTGTACGGTTACCGGCAATGCTGATGCCAGGTCGCGTCAGCTGCTCCGGGCGGCTCATCGCCGTAACCCGGCAGCGCTGGTGGTGGTTACCGGCTGTTATGCTCAGCGGGCGTCCCGTGAGCTTACTCAGATTGAAGGCGTAAATCTGGTCATTGCCAATGATGATAAGACTCACTTGCCGGGCATGGTGAAAGAAGCCTTTTCTTTGCCTGCTTCAGCCCCCGTTGATGAGAATCCGGAGGATAAACACACCCCTGCTTTGCGGACGCGCGCCTTTATCAAGATTCAGGATGGCTGTAACAAATTCTGCTCCTACTGTATCGTGCCTCTGGTAAGGGGTCGGGAAAAGAGCCTGCCTGCCGAAAATGTCCTGGCTGAGATCAAAAGGCGGTCGGCTGGTGGCTACCGGGAAGTAGTACTGACCGGTACCGATATTGGCTCGTATGACGATAACGGTGTTGGACTGACGGGCTTGCTGGAGCGTATCCTGGCGCAGACTGATATTCCCAGATTAAGGCTTTCTTCTCTACAGCCGCAGGAGATCTCCCCGGAGCTTCTGGCATTG
>JAUYMF010000163.1 GCA_030698765.1 Dehalococcoidales bacterium | reverse complement strand
GCTCGGGCTGGACAGAATGCTGGAGCAGATAAAGACCGACCTTGAGCTGCTGGGGGTAACGTTTGATGTCTGGTTCAGTGAAAGCAGCCTGTATAAAGAGGGACAGTACCGGACGGCGATGGCGCTCCTTCACGATGGAGGCTACATCAGCGAAAAGGAAGGCGCCACCTGGTTTGTCTCCACTGCCCTGGGCGAAGATAAGGATAACGTGGTGATACGCAGTGATGGTTCGCCCACCTACTTTGCCGCCGATATTGCCTACCACTTCAACAAGTTCCTGGAGCGTAAGTTTGACAAGGTAATCAACATCTGGGGGGCTGACCATCAGGGCCACGTGTCCCGGATGAAAGCCGTCATCGGCGCTATGGGCATTGACCCGGAGCGGCTGGAGGTAATAATCGGCCAGATGGTCACCCTGCGCCGCGGTGGCGAGATAGTGCGCGTTTCCAAGCGCAGCGGTGAACTGATTACCCTGCGGGAGCTGGTGGAAGAGGTGGGCAGTGATGCCTGCCGGTTCTTCTTTCTCTCCCGCTCCGCCAACAGCCAGATGGACTTCGACCTCGAACTGGCCAAGAAACAGTCTGCCGATAATCCCGTCTACTACGTCCAGTACGCCCATGCCCGCATTGCCAGTATCCTGCGCCTGGCCAAAGAGAAGGGCATTGATTACAGTGACGGGGATGTAGCCCTGATAACCACCGAGCCGGAATTAACCCTGATACGCAAGCTCTTGCTCCTGCCCGAGATTATTGAGACAATAACGACCACTTTAGAGCCTCATCACCTTCCCTACTACGCCCAGGACCTGGCCACCGTATTCCACAGCTTCTACATGCAATGCCGCGTCGTCTCACGCAACGAACCCCTGACCAAAGCCCGCCTCAAGCTGGTAGAGGCCGCCAAGATTATCCTGGCCAAAACACTCCACCTCATGGGGATGAATGCCCCGGAGACGATGTAGAACAAGGCTGTTTCCGAAAGGACAACCACCCCGCTGATCATCCGTAAGCACTCTTGTTGAGTATTTAATGCCCGTGACGAGGTCGCTTATCTTGTCGTTGCGCTCCCTTTATGTTACACTTTTTCAAGTTAGGAGAACTGATGATAAAACCACGCGTTTTCTCGGGCATCCAGCCGACGGGGAATATCCATATCGGCAATTATCTGGGTGCCATCAGTCAGTGGGTAAAAAGGCAAGACACCTACGATAACATTTTCTGTATAGTGGACCTGCACGCTATCACGGTACCGCAGGACCCGAAGGTCTTGAAGGCGAAGACTCGCGAGCTTTCCGGCCTGTTATTAGCGGCGGGTATCGACCCCAAACGGTCAGACCTGTTCATCCAGTCTCACGTTTGCGCCCATTCTGAACTAGCCTGGATCCTCAATTGCTTCATCCCCATGGGCTGGATGCAACGGATGACCCAATTCAAGGAGAAATCACAGAAACAGAAGGAGCAGGTAAGTACCGGCCTCTTCGGTTATCCGGCGCTGATGGCAGCGGACATCCTGCTTTATGATACGGACGTCGTGCCGGTTGGCGAAGACCAGAAGCAGCATGTCGAGCTGGCCAGAGATGTAGCGCAGCGTTTCAACTCAATCTACGGCGAGACTTTCAAGCTGCCCGAACCGGTCATTCCTGAGATAGGCGCCCGTATTATGGGGTTAGATGACCCCACTCAGAAGATGAGTAAAAGCGAGACCTCTTCCAACCACGCCATCAACCTGCTCGATTCTCCCGATGTCATCAGGGCAAAGCTGATGCGCGCCACCACCGATTCTCTCAAGGACATCAGCTTCGATGAGAACCGGCCCGGCGTTTATAACCTGCTGGTTATCTACGAGCTTTTTAGCGGGATAAATCGAAAGGACATCGAAGCCCTCTTTACCGGCAAGGGTTATGCCGACTTGAAAAAAGAGGTCGGTGAGGTGGTGGTGGAGGGGCTGAAACCACTGCAAAAGCGCTACGCCGAATTAACAGCCGACCCTGCCTACATCGATTCCCTGCTCAAGGAAGGCGCTGACCGTGTCCGCCCGATGGCTGAGAAAACACTGGCGCTGGTCAAAGAGCGGGTGGGGTTAGGGTAGACCACGCTGGTTCATGAGACTCATTAGGCAGACAAAATTTAGTCTCAAGGGAGGTCTGGCAAATGGCAACAACCAGGGACCTGATTGAGGAGTACCAGAAAAAGAGACAGAAAATAACGGAGATGGGGAGCGCCGAGGCAATCGAAAAGCGCCACCAGGGCGGGCAATGGACTGCACGGGAAAGAATAGACTACCTCTTTGACAAAGGAACTTTCACCGAAATCGGCTTATTCGTCAAGAACCGGACCACCGCCTTCGGCATGGACAAGAGGGAAATACCGGCGGAGGGGATCGTCACCGGCTTCGGCAAAGTAAACGGCCGGTATGTGGTCGCTATGGCTGAAGATTACATGGCCATGGCGGGCACCTTCGGCGAGTATCACGGCAAGAAGCTGGCCCATGCCATTGACTTCGCCAAGGAGCACGGGTGGCCCTTCGTCGGCATGAATGACTCCGGCGGTGCCAGACTACAGGAAGGGATGGACACGCTGGAAGCCTACGGCTGGACGTTCCGCTCGCAAATCATGGCTTCGGGTGTTATCCCCCAGATAGCCCTGCTCATGGGACCCTGCCTGGGAGGACAGGCCTACCACCCGGTAATGCAGGACTTCATCATTCAATGCAGGAATACCGGCTTCATGGGCATCGCCGGGCCCGCCTTCGTGGAAACGCAGCTGGGCGAGAAAATCGGACTTGAGGAACTCTCCGGCTACAAAGCCCATGCCATTAAATCCGGGCAGAGCCATATCGTGGCCGAAGATGATAAGGACGCCCTGGACAGGTGCAAGGGGCTGCTCTCCTTACTGCCGGGCAATAACCGGGAAAAGCCACCCCGCCTGGAAACGAAGGACGACCCGGAAAGGGTCATCCCCGAGCTGGACAGCCTCATCCCGGACCGCCCCAACCAGCCCTATGATATGTTTGAGGTAATCCGGAAAATCGTGGATGACGGCTTTTTCCTGGAAACCCTGGGACTGCACGCCACCAGTGTCATCACCGGCTTCGCCCGTTTCAACGGCCGGCCGGTGGGCATCTTCGCCAACCAGCCGATGAAAGCCGCCGGAGTCATCGATACTCATGCCGCTGACAAAGGCGCCCGGTTCGTCAGGTTCTGTGACCTCTTTAATATTCCGGTGGTCACCCTGGGCGACTGCCCCGGCTACATGATTGGCTCCGAACAGGACTGGAAGGGAATCCTGCGCCACGGCGCCAAGCTGCTCTTCGCCTGGGCGGATGCTACCATACCCCTGATTTCAGTGATGCTGAGGAAGTCCTACGCCGGCGCCCACTACGGTATGCTCGATAAAAGTATCGGCGCTGACCTGGTCTTTGCCTGGCCAACGGCCCGCGTCACCATCGTCGGCGCTGAAACCGCCGCCAGCGTTATCTTCGCCCGGGAGATTAAGGAGGCCGAGAACCCGGCGGAAACCCGCGCCAAAAGAATAAAGGAATACAGTGACCTTTATGAGAACCCGTACCACGCCGCCGAGCGCGGCTATATTGATGATATCATCATGCCCGCGGACACCCGGAAGATGATAAACCGGGCGCTGGACATCCTGGAGGATAAAAACAAGGATAACAAAGCCCTTAACAGCCGGCCCTGGCGCAAGTATTCCAATATCAACCTGTGAGGTAATCTAAATAGAAATAATTCCGGCCATTGACCTTAAAGGCGGCAGGTGCGTCCGCCTCTACCAGGGTGACTATGATAGGGAAACCGTCTTCTCGGATGATCCGCTGGAAGTAGCCCTGAAGTGGCAGTCAATGGGTGCTCCCCGGCTGCACATCGTTGACCTGGATGGCGCCGCCAGCGGTGAACCGGGCAACCGGGCAATTATTGAAGAGCTTGCCAGGGGAATAATGATACCAATGCAACTGGGCGGCGGCATACGCCGTATGGAAACGGTGGAACGTCTGCTCAAAGCCGGAATCGATCGTGTTATCCTGGGCACGGCAGCGGTGGAAGACCCTGAACTGGTCAGGGAAGCGTGCCGCCGTTTCAGCGATTCTATAATCGTCGGTATTGATACCAGGGAGGGCTGGGTAGCCACGCGCGGCTGGCAGCAGGCAACCAAACTGGGAGCCGTAGAAATGGCCAGGGCCATGATAAAGCGGGGAGTCAAGCGCTTCATCTACACCGACATCGGGCGGGACGGCACTCTCACCGAGCCTAACTTCAGCGCTTTTCTGGAACTGGCGGATGCCATCAGGGTACCGGTTATTGCTTCCGGCGGGATTTCATCTCTGACCCACCTTAAAGTCCTGAAAAAGCTCGGCGCGGAGGGTGCTATCGTCGGCCGGGCGCTTTACACCCGAGACATCAACCTGAAACAGGCGATAGAGGCTGTGGGCTGACTTGACTGAAGAGTTTAAGCCCCGAAAATGTCGTATTGTCATACTGAGCGAAGCGAAGAGCCCCGGTTGGGGGAAAATGAGAACTTCATTGTTAACCCCACCCGGGGATTCTTCAGTCGCTTAGTTTACACTGAGCGAAGCGAATGTGCTCCCTCAGACCCGATCATGAGTACTTTACAACACTCGCCGGGAAGGTTGAAAATGCACTGTCATTGCGAGGAACGAAGTGACGAAGCAATCTGCGACGGGATGGGTTTTTAACCCCGCTCGGATTGCTTCGCCTCCGCCTGTGGCGGATGGCTCGCAATGACATTATCAGACAGGCTATATCAAAAGGGGTAGAATAACATGGACGATATAAAATTCGACGAAAAGGGTCTGATACCGGCCATCATTCAGGATGCGGAGAGCGGTGAGGTGTTAATGCTTGGCTACATGAACGAAGAAGCCCTGGGCAAAACCCTATCCGGGGATGATGTCTGGTTTTACAGTCGCAGCCGGCAGGAGCTATGGCATAAGGGAGCCACCTCGGGCAACTACCTGAAAGTGAGAGAGGTCTGGAAGGATTGTGACACTGATGCCATTCTGGTCAAAGCGCAACCGATAGGCCCAGTATGCCATACCGGCAATCAAAGCTGCTTCTTCCAGCCGTTGAGAAAGGCGGACTAGTAGCTTGTATCACTTAAATTGTACCAACCGTCATTGCGAGCGTAGCGAAGCAATCCGTTTCTCGGGGTGGCGGATTGCTTCGGGCTTCGTCCTCGCAATGACAGTTTTGGTGGCTATCTCTTAAACGAAGGATTAAGTATTACAACGTACTAGTGCCCGGTTGCAATAATAGCTGTTATTATGCGAGCCGTTTATGGTGAGCCTGTCGAACCACCGGCTCGCCCTTCGACAGGCTCAGGACGAGCGGACTATTATGTACAATGATTTCCGCAACCAACCGGGGATTCCTGCTCACCGTCAATCTCCATAACCCTCTTCAGCGCGGACAGGGCGACTTCCAGTTGAGTATCATCCGGTTCCCTGGTGGTCAGCGACTGCAGCCACAGTCCGGGAGCCAGAATAGCCCTGACCAGACCGTTACCGGTATACCGGGCGCTGAAATAGACCACTTCATAGCCCAGAGCCGCGATAACCGGGATTAGCACCAGCCGTGACAGTACCATCAGCAAGGGCGAATGCAGACCAATAAGGGCAAAGACGACGATAGAGATAATCAGCACGGCGAAGAGAAAACTGGTACCGCAACGGACGTGGGCTGTGCCGTATTTCCTGATTGCCTCCACCTCCAGCGGCACGCCCGCTTCATAAGCATTTATCGTCATATGCTCTGCGCCATGATAGGCAAATACCCGCTTGATGTCAGGTAAAAGCGCCATTACTTTAAGATAAGCGATGAAAATAGCCACACGGATAACGCCGTCCACCAGGTTAAACACCAGGGATGAGCTGATATTGAGCAGCCTGGTTAAAAAAAGAGGGGCGATAAAGAACAGTCCCACTGCCAGAGCCAAAGAAGCAATCACCATCAGCCAGACCATTGGACCGGAAACTTCCTCACCCTCTTCTTCAAGAGACACGTTAGCCGAGTAAAACAGTGACCTGACCCCGAGCACCATCGCCTCAACCAGGACGATGATACCCCGCAGTAACGGCGACTTTCTCATCCGGCCCGTGTAGATAGCCGAAAGCATCCGTGTATCAGCCGCCAGTTCCCCGTCAGGACGGCGCACCACCGTCACCGCAGCTTTCTGCCCGCGCATCATCACCCCCTCCAGCACTGCCTGTCCGCCGTAATAGAATCGCTCTGCCATGAACAACCTTCCTTAATAAACAGAACGGAGCGGCTTATTAAGGCCGCTCCTGCTCATATCCTCTGAATCCCGCTGAGACCACGGAAAGCTTCAGCCCTTTATCCCGTAGCGCCGTTTGAATCTTTCCACCCGCCCGGTGACATCCACCCGTTTACGCTCTCCGGTGAAAAAAGGATGGCACTTGCTGCATACCTCCACCTTCATCATTTTTTTGGTGGAGCCGGTCGTAAAAGTGTTGCCACAGGCGCAGACCACCTGGGCATCTTCATAGTATTTGGGGTGAATCTTCTCTTTCATAATTGTCTAAGCAGCGTAAACGCTGACCTTCCTCCGGTTGTTACTGGCAGGCTCATACTTAACAATACCGTTAATCAGGGCAAAGAGGGTATAGTCTCTCCCCGTGCCGACATTATTGCCCGGATGAATACGGGTTCCCCGCTGACGAACCAGAATAGTTCCGGCATTAACGCTCTCCCCGGCATATCTCTTGACGCCGAGCCTCTTTGATTGACTGTCTCTGCCGTTACGGGTACGCCCGCCACCTTTTTTATGTGCCACTTTCAGTCACCTCTTTCTTGCGCCGCCGGGTCTTTCCAGCCGCCTCAGCCTGTTCCGCGCCCGGCCCGACGATTTCGTCAATTGTCAGCCTGGTGTATAGCTGCCGGTGTCCCGTCTTCTTCCGGTAACGCGTCTTTGGTTTATAGTGGAAAACGATAACCTTTTTGGCTTTTCCCTGCCCCTGTACGGTAGCCATTACCTTAGCTCCGTCAACAGTAGGCGTACCTACGGTCACCGCATCACCATCACCGACCAGCAACACTTTATCAAGTTCGACGGTATCACCCTCAGCCATGTCCAGGTGGTCAACGTCCACAACCTGGCCGGAGGTTACCTTATACTGTTTACCACCCGTCTCAACGATAGCGTAAATCTTGGGCCTCCTCTACAGGCTGACCATTACACGAGCCAGCACCGTTCAAATAATAGCACAATCCCCCTCCCCAAAGCAAGGATTATAGCACTCTATATATCGGGGAGGCAAGCACCACCACAAAACCCTTCTACTCGTTTATAGTTGCAAGCTACTTTTCAAGGTGCTATACTGCTGGCTGAGTAAGCTGGCAGGAATTGGTATAAATGCGCTTAAGAATCAGGTTGTATCGCTTCCGCAAGTTGGGGAATGTCACGGGAATTATTCTTCATGGGGTAGTTCTTGTACTAGAGGAATTATTATTAGACAAAATCATAGCTTGGTTGCGCATGGAGGCGGGTTGGGTGGATAACATAGCTGTAATCATAATCCTCCTGTCTCTTGTCGCCTTTGTTTTATGGGTGTTGCTGCATGATGACAAAGAGACCACAGCAAAACAATTATACCTAACTATTCAGGCGATAAAAAAGAGAGAGCAGGATTTAGTTAATGAAGTGTTACCTTTTATCCAAGCACAAAATAAGCAAATAGCCTTTAATCGTAATTACTTGGATACTATTAAGTCAGAGTTGGATAACCTTTACAGCCAGCAGGATATAGAAAATATGGAGGGGCAACAGGCAGGAAATCTTATAACAGGTAACACTTACTTGCAGGACGTAAAAATTAACGACAAAAAACTGCGGTCATTACTTAACCAATTAAGCGTGTTACGCTCCGAAGTAATGAGTCTAGAGTTGGAGACCATACTTAATAGGTATTTTCGTGTAAGACAGGGACACGAGAATGTTACTGTCGGTTTCCGTGTTTTGGATAAGTGCTTCATACTTGATCCTGATTTTATTGGCAGAATGACAAGGATAATCCGTAGGGGAAATATTAAGGTGCAGGGCTTGGAGCAACAGGTAGTTGAGACCCTATCAGAGTATGCAGGTCGCCCTATAACCCAATCTGGTAAGGTAGGTACACGATGGAGAATAATGTAGTTTGTAAATATTGCCAATCGGAAAACGTCCGAAAGTACGGGAAGTACAAGGACACCCAATACTACTACTGCAACGACTGCGAGCGTAAATTCATGCCTAACAATTCCCTATTCGGTATGAAGACTCCTGCTAATCAAGTGTCATCGGCTCTTGATATGTACTACAAAGGTCTCAGTCTTAACGAGATTCGGGAACACCTACAATCACAACCGGAATACGATAATACCCCGTCCAGTTCGACCGTATTCCAGTGGGTAGAGAAGTATACCGATAAAGCAGTAAAAGAGTGTG
>JAUYMF010000162.1 GCA_030698765.1 Dehalococcoidales bacterium | reverse complement strand
AGGACAAGCTCCGACAATTGGTGGTGGTGCCGTTGGCGGTGGCAGCTTTTTTATCCCCTGTGACTGCAGACTCTCTTCTGCTATAATAGCTTGACGCCGCTTTTCACGAAAGACGCAGCGAAGGCGGCGGGCCGCTTTCTTCGGTTACGGTAAGCACGCGGAGAAAATACAGCAAGGGGAAAGATGATTGAAACCCTGGTCGCCAATCTGGCCAGTCTGTTGCCCTTCGGTTATGCCTTCGGGGCGGGTATGGTAACCACCGTCAGCCCCTGCGGGATCGCTATGCTGCCCGCCTATGTCTCTCTCTACCTGGGGAGTAAAGAACAGCGGTTCCAGGCACAATCAGCTTTAAGGCGTAGCGCCCGGGCACTGGGGATGGGCTTGGTGGTAACCCTGGGGTTTGTCGCCTTCTTCGGGGCCATGGGTGTCCTGGTATCATTAGGCGGGCAATTCCTGGTCAGATTAATACCGTGGGTGGCAGTCATCATCGGCGTGGCGCTGATATTGCTGGGTATCTATCTCCTGGTGGGCGGCCAGTTTTATACCAACCTGCCGGCACGTCTGGCCAGCCGCCTGGAAAATAGCGGCAATCCGGGTATCAGAGGGTTCTTCATTTTTGGCATTGCCTACGGGATAGCGGCGCTGAGCTGTACCCTGCCGGTCTTCCTGGCCGTAGTCGGCAGCGCCCTGGCTTTTCATGGACTTGTCTCAGGCCTGCTTCAGTTCGCCAGCTACGCCCTGGGCATGGGGTTCGTCATTACTGTGATCACTATCAGTTCCGCGCTGTTTAAGGAGACGGTCAACCGCCGGTTACAGCGCCTGACGCCGGTGATATCCCGTCTCAGCAGCCTGCTGCTCATCTTCGCCGGAGGTTACATCCTTTACTTCTGGTTCACGACAGGAGGCATCCTGGGATGAAAACTCCGGCAGTCACCGGATTAAAAACGGGAGAGGTAAGAAAATAAAGACGCTGTTGCCATACGGTATGCCGCGCCGTAGCCGGGCCGCCCTTTTATTCCTGGCCATAATCCTGACCGGGTTAATCACCGTGACCGGCTGCTATTCATCATTCAAACCGGCCAGCAGTGAGGGAAATCTTCCACCCTCCCCCAACATCGGACACCCGGCGCCTGACTTTACCCTTACCGACCTGGAAGGCAACCGGGTACGCCTCAGTGACTACCGGGGCAAGGCGGTATTCCTCAACTTCTGGGCTACCTGGTGTCCTGCCTGCCGTGAGGAGATGCCGGACATCGAGGCGGTATACCAGAAATATAAAGACAAGGACGCGATAATTATCGGCATCGACATTATGGAGTCGAAAGCAGAAGTCCTCAGTTTCGTACAGGAAAATGGCTATAGCTGGCCTTTTGTTCTCGATACTACCGGCGAGGTCGCTAACCGCTACCGTGTCACCGCTCTCCCCACCAGCTTCTTCCTGGACGGAGAAGGGATAATCAGGACGATAAATATCGGAGCCATGAGCCAGCAGGCAATGGAGGGCCGGTTGAACTCAGCCATGAGATAATAATGACGAAGAGACAGGAAAACAGATGAGAGGCAGGGACGGCAAGATTTTCTATGGCTACATCGTGGTCATCGCTTCTGTTTTTATCATCTTTTTAATGCATGGTTCGTCAAGCACTTACGGCGTCTTTTTTAGCCCGCTACAAACCGAGTTTGGCTGGAGCCGGACCACGATTTCCGGCGCCCATTCGCTGGCATTTTTCCTGGAAGGTCTGTTTTCTCTCGCCATAGGCGGCCTCAGTGACCGGTTCGGCCCGCGGCTGGTGATTATCGGCTCCGGCCTGATTATGGGCCTGGGCTTCTATCTGATGTCCCAGATTAATGCCGTCTGGCAGCTATACTTTTTCTACCCGGCAATAGTGGGGATGGGAGTCGCCAGCGGGAATGTTGTCCTGCTGTCAACGACAGCCAGGTGGTTTACCAAGAGACGGGGGATGATGATTGCCATCGTCAAGGTTGGTACCGGGGCCGGTATTTTTGCCATGCCACTGGTGGCTACCTGGCTGATATCAAGCTATGGGTGGCGCAACTCCTACATTTACATCGCGATTGTGGGCTTGATAGGGATAGTGATTGCCGCCCAGTTTTTAAGACGTGACCCCGGCGAAAAAGGTCTGCAGGCGTACGGTAGCATCGAATCAAAAACGACCGATGCGCACTTTGTTGATACCGGGTTTTCTCTCCAGGAAGCGCTTCGCAACTGGCAATTCTGGCTGGTCTGCATCACCTATCTATCGCTCTTGTACGTTACGGTCAGCATGACCCTCCACATCGTCCCGCGCGCCCTTGATGCAGGACTTACGGTAACACAGGCGGCCGGTGTGCTCTCTACCATCGGCGGGGTCAGTATCCTGGGCCGACTGTTCATGGGTTCCATAAGTGATAAGATTAGCTGCCGCCGGGCAGTGCTTATCTGTTTTATAATATTAGTGACCGCATTATCCTGGCTGCAATTCGCTGACAGGTTATGGGGTCTATACCTGTACGCCGTTATCTACGGTTTTGCCCATGGCGGGTTCTTCGCCCTGATTGCACCTTTGATAGCCGAGCTATTCGGCACCAGGTCACACGGCGCAATCTACGGCGCCTCTATCTTCATCAGTCACATCGGCGGCGCCATCGGCCCCATTGCCACCGCCCGCATCTTCGATACCACCGGCAGCTACCAGATAGCTTTCCTGATAATACTCGGGGCCGGCATCACGGGGCTTATCCTGTCCACCCTGCTCAGACCAATCAGCGCTCAAGCAGGGCCATAGCTAAAAGATTCAGGTATCTGCCTTAGTAGAGCAATTAAAAGAATAATTTCTCCGGACATTCTCAGACGGAGTAGGAGGGCAAGATAAGTGACGATGGCATCAGGGAAAAAGCCCCGTTATTTCTACGGCTGGAATATTGTCGCCGCGGCTTTCCTGGCCCAGATCGCCTATGCTGAACAACACTCATCGGTACTGGGGCTTTTCTTCAGACCTCTGCAAAACGAGCTAGGCTGGAGCCGCACCGCTCTGGCAGCCATTCAGACTATCGCGCGGGTAACTGAAGCGCTGGCGGCCCCCTTCGTCGGCCCGTTAGCTGACCGCTTTGGCCCCCGGGTGCTGATGCCTGTTGGGGCCCTCATCGTCGGCCTGGCAATGCTGGGGGTAACCCAGATAGACTTCTTGTGGCAGTTTTACCTTCTGCGCAGCGTCATCGGCGCCATCGGTTTCACATTGATGGGCAGCCTTGTAACCAATGTCGCCATTAACAACTGGTTCATCCGGAAACGGGGGCGAGCGGTAGCCTTTGCCCACGCGGGAGGGCAACTGAGCAACATCATTATGACTCCGGTGACCGTATTCGTCATCGCCGCCTCCGGCTGGCGGACCATGTTCTTCGTCTTCGCCGTGGTCACCTGGCTGGTTGTTCTTATCCCGTCGATCTTTCTGATGCGCCGCCGTCCCGAGGATATGGGGCTTCACCCTGATGGAATTGAGCCCAGTACCACCGAACTCGAAAGCCTCCAGGCACTGGAAAGTTCCGCCGGTAAGGTACCGCCAGCAGGAGAAGCCACCTGGAACCGCCGGGAAGTGTTGAGGACCAGGACCTTCTGGCTTCTGGCCGGCGCCTACGCAATCGACAACATGGCTTTCCAGGCGATTAACATCAGCCTGGCGCCATATATCCAGGACCTGGGTCACACTGATACGATGGTGGCGGCTGTGATTACCTTCAGGGCTATCATTATGACCACCGCCGTCTTTTTTATGGGGTTCATTGCCGAGCACGCCCATAAACGCATGGTCAGGATAGCTCCCTTCCTGATTCAAAGCATCGGAGCTTTTCTCTTCCTGCTGGCCGGAGAACCGATCTTCCTCTGGATAGCCGTGGCCACTTATGGCCTGGGCATTATCGGGGTTTCGGTGACGCAGGAGGTTGTCTGGGCCAATTATTATGGCCGCCTGAACCTGGGAATGGTCCGCTCAATGGGCTACCTGTTCGCTTTCGGCTTCGCCGGTAGCGGGCCTATAATCATGAATTTTGCCTTTGACATGCTGGGCTCCTACCGCCCCGCATTCACGGTCATCATCGGCTTGTTCATAGCGGCAGCCATCCTCATGGCTACCACCAATCCCCCCAAGCCCGGGCGCTACGCCAGTGCCGCTGATATTACCGCCCGCTAATCGCACTCAGGCAGTTACGAGACTAAGAAGACGGAAGCAGGACATGAAAAATGCTGCCCTTCCCCGGCTCGCTTTCTGCCCAGACACGGCCGTGGTGAGCCTCCACCATCTGCTTGACGATAGCCAGACCCAGTCCAGTCCCGCCTTCCTTTCTGGAGCGTGAGCTACCGGAACGGTAGAAACGCTCGAAGATAAGGGGCAAGTCCGCGGGAGTGATGCCTTCTCCGGTATCAGCTACCGTTATTTCTATTCCTTCTTTAATCTCAGCCACGGTAGCGGTGATACTACCGCCCGCCGGAGTGTGACGTATGGCATTGGTCAGCAGGTTGGCGATGACCTGCTCCATGCGGGCCGGATCCGCGTTGACCTCGGGCACTGACCCGGCCTCCCCTGTCTTGAGTTGCACACCTTTCTCACCGGCCTTTATCTCATAGCGGGATACCAGACGCCGTACCAGTGACGCCAGATCTGTTGGAGCCAGGTTCAACTTCATCTGTCCCGATTCCGCCAGTGAAAGGTCACGCAGGTCACCGATAAGCCCGGTAAGCAAGCTTACCTGCTCCTTGATTGACAGCAGGTGTTCCGGGTTAGCCTGAAAGACGCCGTCAAGCATGCCATCCACCGTACCCTCGATAACCGTGAGCGGGGTACGCAGCTCGTGGGCAATATCAGCGGTAAGCTGGCGGCGTGACTGCTCTCCCTTCTCCAGGCTGGACGCCATGGCATTAAACGAGTCCGACAGTTCCCCGATTTCATCCCGTGACCTGACCGGCACACGGTAACCAAGCTCGCCCCCGGCGATATGACGCACTCCCATGATCAGCCCCCGGATAGGACGGGTAATCTGCCGGGTAAGCACCAGACCTACCAGCAGAGCAACCCCGGCGGCAATCAGACCTGCCTGCCACAGTGAGTCATTGACCCGGTCTAAAAAATCTTCCTCGGCGCCGAGCATCATCGGCATCATGTGAGCGCCTGCTCCGCCCATGTGACCCATCCCCATCCCCTGCCTGCCTGATACCAGCAGGTACAGTTCTCCCACCGCCTCTCCGGACGCGGTTATCACCACGCCACCGCTCAGACCGGTCTCCTGGATTTGTCTACCCAGCCATTGTCTATCAGTATCAGCCACAATCATCCCGGAACGGTCAGCCACCAGTATCCGTTCCCCGGCTGACCTCAGCGAGGTCGCCATGACCTCCTGAATATCTCCCCAGCCCTGTTCCCCTGCATAGA
>JAUYMF010000161.1 GCA_030698765.1 Dehalococcoidales bacterium | reverse complement strand
TTTTTCGCTGCCGCTGTAAGCGGAGCCGCGAGCGGTGTATACGGCTGCTTCCTCCGGCTCGAGTGAGATAGCCTGGGAATAGTCGACAATTGCCAGGTCATACTGCTGGCTGGCACTGTAAGCGGAGCCGCGAGCGGCGTATACAGCTGCATCTCTACTTACGTGTGACCCGAGTGAGATAGCCTGGGAATAGTCGGCAATCGCCAGGTCATACTGCTGGCTGGCACTGTAAGCGGAGCCGCGAGCCATGTAGGTGCTGTCCTCGGGGCTGTAATTTATAGATTTGGATAGCATTATAATAGCTTGCTCGTAGTTTTCTTGTTTTATTGAAATTATCCCGTGGTTCAAGTAATAATTTGCGATAAGACCGCCGGCCGACATTATCGAGGCCGCCAGTACAAGAATTAAGACAAAAACTAATAATAGGCCTTTCAATCTGCTCATATGGTAACCTCTCTCTTGTTTTGCTAATTAGTTCAGCCCTAATTCATTATTACACTTGCTTACTGTTAAACCTATACGTATGTTCCTGTAATGAATGTAAATAAAATACCCAATATTATTGAATCTTACTTACGTATAACTTATGGAACCATATAATCTATTTTACTTTCTATCTAAGGAACAATTACCGGTGCGGTTTTGCCATAATTTGCCGCAAGTAAACCAAAGTCAATAATATTTACCTGACCACTTTTGTCGAAGTCAGCTCTTGGATCGTATCCTGCATAAACAGAGCTTTTACCATATGATCCTGCCAGGATGCCGAAGTCCTGGATATTAATAATGTTGTCATCGTTAGCATTACCTTCGAGTAGCGCGCCCATATTCAGGTTTGTACCAGAACTAGCTATGGCAACATTTCGTCTTACATTGACAAGAGTGTGTTCGCTGACTGCTGTGATATCGTAGTTGCCAGCTATGATGCCAGTGGCCTGCGCAACAGCAGTAGTGTCTAACCTACTTGTCGTTGGGACAAATTGATAAACTGGGGTAGCTGTCAAGACGTTGGCTCCGGGAGTAAAGAACTTAACGGTTAGCGGGATTATCCATCCGGCATCAGGCCTGCTCCCACCTTGTAAGACTACGGAGAGATTCACTGTAATACTTGACGAAGATGTTGCGGCAAATGTATTCTCAACTCCGTAAGTAATGCCATCACCATCAACTTTTGCCCGGAAATAATATGTAGCCCCCGTGCTTAATCCGGTAATATCAGAATAAAATGGCCCGAGAGTTGGAGAAGGTATTTCCTGCGGTGCCGTATTATGGGAATAAACGCCCGGGCTCGTACCCCATTCGAATGAGACCCGGGTAACATCAGCACCCCAACCTGTACCCTGGGCAGTCAGATTACCGTTTAATCTGGCGGATGTGGCAGTTATACCGGTTGCGTCTCCGGTGGTTACACTGGCGAACACTTCTCCAATTCCGGTAATGAAGGTATCCCTGGCGCCACCCTGCAAACTAGCTTGATAGGGATTCTGTGTCGGGAAGTTGCTGCTTGTCGTCTCACCGGCAATCAATACTCCACCGTGGTTATCCACGGTTATACCTCTACCGATATCGTTGCCGCTGCCGCCAAGATAGGAGGCGAATAGCATAAAGTTCGCGTAGGGATGAAGAGGATTATCTGGATCAGGCATCACGAATGGGTTGACTCTAACCACAAAAGCATCCTTCTGCCCGCCTAAAGTACTCCGGGTAGCATTTTTCACTGGAAAATTCAGACTGGTGGTATAACCGGTGATAACTGCAGTCCCGGTTTTGTAGTCTGAATAAACGTTATCAGGGTAATCATCACCAGCCCCACCAAAATATGTCGAGAAATATTGCTGATACCCAGACGGGGCTATTCTTACAAAAAAGGCATCGATGCCGCCCTGATAAGATTGATATGGGGCTACCATCATCGGAAAAGCGTCGTTGTCAGTCCACCCGATGGCATAAAGACAACCTGTATCGCAAATGCCAACCGCGGTAACGCTATTCTCACCAGCGCCACCGAGAAAAGAGCTAAAATAGAGACTCGTTGCACCTGACGAAGCCGGGATAAATGCAGCCACGAACCCATCTTGTGTTCCCCAGAACTGGTCCTGCATAGGATGCGGATCACCTTTCGTGGGGAAATCAGCGCTGGTCGTCTCACCGCCGATATATACAACTACACCCCAGTCTGCAGACAACATGGTGATGCTATTGGCAATATCCGTCCCGCTACCGCCAAGATAAGAGGAATAGATGAGGCTGGCAATACCGGTCAACGCCGGATTAATCCCGGCGACAAAGGCATCCTGCTGCCCACCAGGGGTTGTCTGAAAAGCGTTCTTTAACGGAAAGTTTGTACTCGTAGAAGAACCGGTAATATAGGCTATGCCGGTTGAGGCGTCGACGGTAAGACCATTGCCAGAATCATCCCCGCTACCACCAAGGTAAGTGGAGTAAGCCAGGTTAGTTCCTCCAGCAAGTAACCTGGTTAAGAAGACGTCTTTGCCTCCCCCGGGAGTGACCAGATAACCATTCTTCACCGGGAAATTGGTGCTAGTGGTAGAACCGGATAGATAAACGTTGCCAGATGGGGTAACCTCTATCCCATTTATAACATCATCGCCGTTTCCACCGATGTAGGTGCAATACACCAGGCTGGGAGCCCCAGATGAGGCGGTATCGATCTCGGCGACAAAGGCATCCCTGGTTCCACCCTGATAAGAACCAAGATAACCATTCCGTACTGGAAAGTCAGTGCTAGTCGTAGTGCCCCCGATATAGACGTGACCGGAGGGACCTCCAAAGACGACGCTGTTAGCCGAATCATCTTCACTCCCCCCGAGATAAGTCGAGTACGCAATTACCGGGTCTATAATCAAAGCATAGGAAGAATCATAATCCTCAGCCTCGAATCCATAGGTATTGTCACCGAGCAGTTTGAAACGGCCTTCAATCTGTACTTTTTGATTGTCTATTTGCTGATATAAATAGGGTTTCTCTTGTCTTGAATCTCCAAATGCGGTGGTAGCTACAAGCTCACCATCATCGATATTAAGTGTATTAATACCACCGTAAGCTAAGGTAATATCATTAACGCTCGCTCCGGTCTTTACTACAAAATCGTATCTCAGGAACCCACTGTCTCCGTATAACCTCAGGTCTATATTAGGATAAATATCATGGTATATTACTTCTTTATATGTGGGAAGGTTAATCTTCCACTTGGCCGGATCCTCACCTATCAAATAATTGATAACACCGATATATTTGTCTACGTATGTAACATTTGGGCTCTTGTTAGCATTCATAAAATTCAGACTGAATACCAACCTATCAGCGTTGTTGTTTGTAAGGTCAAAGACAATACCATCTCTCTTCAATAACACTGTTTGTCCTTGTCCTTTTACATAGTATGATACGTTGGCATCCACCTGCCCTTGGTTTTCTATAAACGATATTGGGAGATTGATATAATCTTGAATAGCACTTTCCCTAACCGGCTGGAGTATGCTGCTGGACTGTGATTGAGTCTGCGCTACTTGGGCATCAAAAAATGAAAGAGCCACTATAATGACAAGTGCCAAACACGCAACATAAATACGGTTCACTTTATTCTCCTGTTATCGGTCATACTAATGGTCTCATTATTAAATGGACAGACAATTTAGCCTTGAAAAAGCCGTTTACACACAGAAGAAGTAGGCATTTTACGAGTGGTTTGTCAGTTCTGTAAGTAATTATGGACGATTTGGACTTATTCCCGGTTTCACTGATTGTCTTATCCCGTCATAACCAGACGAAGAGTCATAAATTTCGATTGAAGCATTGTTACGCTTTTGTGAGCGCATTTTCTGGTGGCAAAATTCCTCGACGCTGAGAAAAGCGAATTAGATCAGACCGCGATTTCAAGCTAAGTTTACGCATAATATTAGCACGATGACTGTCTATGGTCCGTGAGCTTACATATAGCAAGTTCCCAATATCTCTGGATGTCTTACCTTGTGCCACCAATTGCATCACTTCTTTCTCCCTGTTACTCAAAGAGTCATAAGGCTCCTGAATATTAGATACAGTCTTTTCGGAATAGTCCAGAATTGCTTGCTCACTGATGGACGAGCATAGATAATGCCTCCCGGAGATAGCCTCGTAAATGCCCCGCAAGAGGTCTTCTGTAGAAGAATCCTTAACAATGTAGGACTTCGCTCCGGCTCGCAAGGATTCGATTACATAGCTCTCATCTTTATACATGGAAAGGACAACAATACCAGTCTTAGGATTTTCCTTACTTACATGTCGAGTTACTTCGAGCCCATTCATGCTACCCATCAAAAGGTCGACGATTACAACATCAGGCTCCAATTCATTAACAAGGTTAATGGCTTCCTGCCCGTCCGAAGCTTCCCCAACAACCTGGAAGTTCAAGTCTTCGAGCATTACCCGTAGAGCTTGTCTAAAAATTGTATGGTCATCCGCCAGTACGATCGTATTCTTCATTCCGTATCCCCTTCCCCTCCAATGTAATATCTTACCAGCTGTCAAAAGAGCAGATTCGCGCTGGCATGAACTCTTGCATATCCATTGCTGCTATCAGATTACGCCATATGCTCTTCATGGATGCTGTACACTAATGTAAGTATGTACCTAATATCCCATCGTCACAAACCTCCAGGGTGGGCATAAGATAAGTATGTTAGTGCTGGTCGACTAATCTAATGGGTGGTAACTTATAGAGCATTGGTGAGACCACGGAGGGGGTAATAATATACCTGAATGGTGCACGAAGAGAGTAGATAATAATAAACTAAAGTGTACCCTGTGTTGACAGTCAAAGCGGCGCACCCGAAACCTGGCAGGATCTGATTCACTCCGAGGTCTTGTCAAGAGTTGTGGAAATTCCTTCCAGCACCTTCCTTGTTAGCTCCTCGCTCCTACCAAGTCAGGCCTCTTTTCTCGCTGTAGGATACCATCTTTAAACTCGCTTCCCTCCAGTACCAGAGTCATCAAATTGGCCCCGCCGTTGAGAGTTCTCCAGTTCCGGCTTAGCCGCTCCACGATTTTGAATACCAGGTAGAGGGCGTTGTCCCGCCGCCGCATGCGTTTGGCAGCATCGGTCCTCAGCCTTACGCCGCTGAAGATGGGTTCTATCGGGTTGGTAGTCCTCAGGTGTATCCAGTGCTCCTTGGGGTAGTGATAGAAAGTGACGAAGTCATCCCAGTCCCGGAGCACCGTCTCGGCAGCCGCCCGCTGTTCTCTGCCCATGAGTTCAGCGACATACCGGTCGCGTAGGTCTTCGCACTCTTTTTGCGTTGGAGATTCGTACATCTCCCTCAATCGCCGGCGTGCTTCTGCCTGATAACGTTTCGGCAGTTTAGCCTGGACATTCGTGATACGGTGGTTCCAGCACCGCTGATGTTCGGTGGTCGGGTAGACCTCATTCAGGGCTCTCGCGGTAGCCAGGATCCATAAACAGCAACTCCTTTTCCTCATCCTCCCGCGCTCCCACAACACACAGAAGCGCCGTCTTTTCTTTCTCAAGTACAGCACCAAGGTAAACTCCGTCCTCCCAGGTATAAGCATACCGGTGTCCCCATAATGGCCGCTTTCGCGCCAGGCCTCGTATTCCTTTCCAGCGTTCTTTGAGCCTCACAATTGCATTGGGTGATAGCGCTGTCGTCTCTCCCACCAGCTCCCGGAATACCGGCTCGAAGTCCCCTGTGGCCAGCCCTTCCAGGTAAAGCTTGGTAAATAATCTCTTCGTAGTTTCTGAGGCCCGCTCATAACGTTTCACTATCTGTGACTGGAAGCCCTGCGGCGCTACCTCAGGAGGTACATCGGCTAACCCTGGGCACTCGTACCTCAATCGGCCCCAGCCCTACCGTTATCTCCCGCGGTGGATGGTAACCGTTCCGGTATCCGCGAAACTGTTTGCTGCACTGGTAGCGGAGCCTTTCCAGGAAGACGGCAACCTCCTCTTCCAGCGCTGCCACCAGCATCTCCTGTGCTCCCTTCTGCACACATGCCTCCAGAGCATCCTGTACTTCGTCCCTCTGCCCCTCTTTTCTCTTTTTCTGGTATGATGTTGCCAAGGCGTGTCCCTCCATTCTTTATTCGGATTTTTTCTCTTACTGGAAGGATACGCCTTTCTTTATCCCTGCGTCATCAATTTCCACAACTTCTATTATTAGCTCTGGTAGTCAGCTTTCCGTCTAACTGCGATACGCTAGCCTGCTGCCACTATATATGTTGCGGAAAGTGCCTCATTTCGTGAGGTCTAAAAGAACTTTTTTTGCTCTTTTTGCCTATGCCGTCTCAAGTAGTCTCTATCCCTATCGGTAAGCGGTATCCCTGCTTTCAGACTATGAGCTATTGCCACTAGGCGTTTCGGATAGCCAATCCCATGTGCTACTGCTAACCCAGGCGTCAAGTCAATCGCCCTGTCATCGGCTATCAGCTCTCCCAATTCGGTTGTATTGCCTTCACTGTCTATGACAGGCTTATTCAGGCTTTCCAGCTTGACTGCTTTCGGACATTCTCCGTATAGCCATTCCTCTTTACACTTCCGCCGTTGTGCCTTGCTACAGTTACCACAGGTTAAGCCGTTAGTGAGCTTGTAGTAGTTTCGCCAATACTGGTCTTTGACTCGGCTGGCTATCCGATACATGGCAGCTTCGGTAAACGGCTTGTGTCCGTTATTCCGCTCCACATTGGCAAGGGTGAGTATAATATCGTGAAGTAAGTCCTGTGTGTCCTCTGCCTTTGCCTTGTGAGCAAATCGGGAAGCTACCTTATAAATAATAGGTCAGCCATTCGCCCTGTAAGTGGTCATAGCCGTTACCGTTACCATTCGGTTGCTTTCGCCTTCCGTTTGACCTAGACTTGAAATGGCGGGGCTTTGAAGTGGAGCTTTGACAGCTTGCGGGCTATTGCACCACTGACAAACGCCCTGCCTCTCTTTTAGTGTCCAGACCTTACCGCAACGGCTACAATGCCCTTGATGATTGCCGTTATCGCCGTTTGGTGCTGCTGGTGCTACTGTTATCATCGCTTGACCCCCTTTGAGCTTATTTGCCTAGCGGGGCGCAAGCGTTCAGGTTCAGGCTTTGGGCTATTCAGTTTTTAAGGTGCTCACGTTCAAAAACGTGTTTACAGCTTCATCATCACACAAAAAGCGCTTTTGAGATATTTCAAGCATTAGCTAAATTCTCACCCCCTTCCCTCCGGCGGCGATTAAAAGACGAAAAACGTATGGCAGCCTTGACACCTCCATTATTAGTAGATATTTCTGTTGATATGGTATATACTATATTCTAGAAAGGATATATAGGGAGAACGTGATGAATACGTCAACGCTTTCAGAAAAGGGATGGGTTGTGATACCTCAGGACTTGCGGAGGCGCTATGGCCTGAAGAAAGGCGATAGAGTGCACGTCATTGACTATGGTGGAGTTATTTCTATCGTGCCGGCTGTTGAGACTCCGATTAAAGACTCGCTGGGTATGCTGAAAGGGAAGACGTCCCTGATCAAAGAGCTGGTAAAATCAAGGCGGCAAGATGCAGAACGCGGTAAATAGCTTGCCCCAGTCCGGTGAATACGTTCTTGACAGCTATGCTCTTCTTGCCTATCTGGAGGCAGAACCTGGAAGTGACCGCATCAGGGAGCTTCTTGAAGCTGCGAAAGATAGGAAGTGCCATCTTTGCATGTGTGTGGTTAACATGGGTGAGGTTATGTACATAGTAGAGCGTGAAAGGGGTCTCCCTAAAGCCCAGGAGACTTTGGGCCGGATTGACGAGTTACCTATCGAGATTGTGAATGTAGACCGGCCCCTTACCCTGGCCGCTGCCCACCTGAAAACGGATTATCCTATAGCTTATGCTGACTGTTTTGCTGCTGCCCTCTCACAGCTTAAAGATGCCACCCTGGTTACGGGCGATCCCGAGTTCAACAAAATCAAGCCGGACTTTAACGTGCGCATAGAATGGCTTGCTAATCACGGATAGCGGCTGGCGGTCCTGAGGAGAATCAGCCCGATGAGGCTACCATATTAGGGTGGTATAGAGACAACCCTGATTATCCGGAGAAGCTACATACCGTAGGTTCTCCCCGGGCCGGTTGAATATTTCCAGGAATGGTGTGCTTCGCATCCGCGCCAGGCCAGTGATTTCAGGGAGCTCGCTCTCCTGAAAACGAGCGCGGAGTCCCAGTCCGGTGGATTCAGGCCACAGGAGTATCCTGGCCAACCGGGTAGAGCCGCTGCACCCATTTATTTTCCGCAAGTTCAACCTGCTATCAACAATAACCCCATTGAGCAGTCGTTTGGAGTTATGTGCCAGCTAATGTTCCTGGCCATGGCAGGCTTTTTTGCCCGGCAGTGTGTCGAAATAGCCAAATCATAGCTTGCTGAGGTTCCCCCTTCATAATCGCTCGTGACTGGTACGCGCGGCAAGAAGCCCGTCTGTGAAGTGCTATTGAGTTTCGTTGCTCAGCAACGATTAATGTGTCACCTAAGTTGTTGCTTTGGTCGCAAAGCCTTGACGAAACGTAACCTAAAGAGTTACAATTGTAACCATGGCGATTACATCATTAAATAACAATATTCTTACTGCAACCCTCTTCGGCAAGTCACGACGGGCGGTTTTATCCTTGCTCTATAACCGTGCCGATGAATCATTCTACTTGCGCCAGATTGCAAGTATCACTGGTATCGGCTTAGGGCCGATACAGAGAGAGCTAAAAAACCTGACGGATACTGGTATCATCATCCGAGAAGTACGGGGCAAACAGGTCCATTTTCGTGCCAACGTACAGTGCCCTATTTACAATGAGTTGAAAGGCATAGTGCGAAAGACCTTCGGTGTGGCTGATGTTATCCGGGAATCATTAGCCCCAATTTCAAAGAAGATCGAGGTGGCTTTTATCTTCGGCTCCGTTGCTCAAATCGCAGATACTAGAGCCAGTGACATAGATGTCATGATAATCGGAGAGGTTTCCTTTTCTAGTGTTTCGTCTGCCATCTCCCAGGCGGAGAAGCTCATCCAGAGAGAAATAAACCCGGTAGTCTACCCTCCCGCCGAGTTCAAGCAAAAAGTAAAAGAAGACCATCATTTCGTAAAGACTGTGCTCGAGAATGAGAAGATTTTTCTGGTAGGTAATGAAGGTGAGCTTCAAAAACTGAAAGCCAGTGCAAGTTTAATTCAAACATATAGCTTTCCTGTGTCTAAAGCTAAACTGGCTGAGTTTTGTCGCCGACACCATATAAAAAAGCTGTCTCTTTTCGGTTCAGTGCTGAGGGAGGACTTCCGCCAGGACAGTGATATTGATATGCTGGTAGAGTTTGAACCCGGGCACGTTCCCGGACTTTTTGGACTGGCGGATATGGAGACTGAGCTTTCCGCATTATTAGATGGGCATAAGGTAGACCTGCGCACACCGGCCGACTTGAGTCGCTATTTCCGCGACCGTGTGCTAAGAGAAGCTGAGGTGCAATATGCCACCACCCGATGACGCTACCCGTCTACATCACATTCTGGATTCTGCTCTTAAGGCCGTTCGGTTCACTAGCGGGAAGAGCCGGGACGATTTAGACTCGGATGAATTACTCGCCTTGGCGCTGGTTCGCTTGCTGGAGGTAATCGGTGAGGCATCCACCGGCGTGACGGAGGAATTCCGCACCAAGTACCCGGAGATTCCGTGGCGCCAGATGGCGGACACGCGCAATCGCTTAATTCATGGCTACTTCGATATCAATTACGAGCTAGTCTGGGAGACGACCGCCCGTGAGCTACCCCCGCTTATTGCCAAGCTTGAGAAAGCGCTTGCCCAAGAAGGACTATGATATCTCACCACCAAGACCGTGCATCGCTCACAATCTGGAGCACATGCTCATTATTTGGAGCGATACCGGAACACAATTAATGGACCAACTCGGACCAAGGGCGACCACCTTTCTCTTTCCATTCCGACCTAGCAGCTTCAATCATAGTTAACAGGTTCTTCATCCTCACAATCTTCCAGTCACTCGCGTATGCCATCAGTTACTACGTCGCTCAATACCATCTGCCTTCTGTCAGCCTCGACCTTCAGTCTTATATAGGGATCCTCATCACGGAAGAGTACTGTCAACTTTCTTTTCATGCCCCGGCAGTGTGTCGAAATAGCCAAATCATAGCTTACTTCTGAGGTTCCCACTTCATAATCGCTCGTGACTGGTACGCGCGGCAAGAAGCCCTTCTGTGAAGTGCTATTGGATTTCGTTGCTCGGCAACGATTAATGTGTCACCTTAATTGCTGCTTCCCCAGGTTCAAGTTGTCGACCGGGCTGGCAATCGTGTGCGCTCTCTTCACATCAACGTCGGCTAACTCGCAGTAATGACAGGTCATCTCCAGGCTCGAGTGCCCCAGCAGTCTTTGCAAGTTGAACACATCTCCGCCGTTTCTCAGGAACATAACGGCTCCCGTATGCCTTAATGTATGAGGGGAGCACCTGACACCTTCGATACCGGCCCTTTTACCATATTTCCCCATCAGCTTTTGGATTCGGTTCTTGGTCAGCGGCCAGCCGTCCTTGGTGAGAAAGACAAGGTCGCACCTGGGGTTAGCCGGCTGAGGTCGGTATCGGTTGACATAATTCCACAAAACACGCTGACTGGCTTTGCCAATCGGAATCAGGCGCTCTTTCCTGCCCTTCCCGAAGACTTCAGGACACCCTCGGCTAATCTGACATCCGGTAGTGTCAGGCTTGTCAGTTCCGAGACCCTGAGTCCGGTATCGAGCAAAACCAGGATTATTGACATGTCACGATAGCCCTCCGGGGTTGAGGTATTGATGACGCTGAGCAAAGTCTGGAACTGGGGATTGGAGAAGGTAGGTATAATTTTTCTTGGCGGCTTAGGGATTCTTATTTTGGTGAAAGGATTACGGTCAACTATCTCCTCGGAGAGGAGTCATGACCAGAATGCCCTTATCGAGCGGAGATAGCAATTTACGGTGTGTTCGCTGAGTCTGCCTTGCTGGGGTTTAGCATAGGGGTGGCTACTAAACCGGTTTTTTTGCTGCAGATGCACAATGAATGTCCTGATTTCGCTGACGCCTATATCAGCGGCATCTGTAGACAGTCCCTGGCTAGACAAGAATTCTTCCAGGTATCTTACCGAACTCCTTACCATCTCTATCGTTTTAGAGCTCTTGGCTTCTGACTGGGCGCAGAGGCGGTAGCCACCAATAAGACTGGAGAGTTCGGTTTTTGACGAAGCAGGCACCCCTCTTTGACAGGCATGGGATTTAGGGCTAAAATAGATACGATTTTGCGGGAGTAACTCAGTGGTAGAGTTCCTGCCTTCCAAGCAGGCTGTCGCGGGTTCGAGTCCCGTCTCCCGCTCCACTCTTTTTTGTATTGCCAACCCCCAAATATTCCCTGATTTGGTGGGTGAGTCGGGTTTGGAGGGTTCGTTTCCAGTCCCCTGCCTCTATGTCTGCAGATACTCCCAGCATGTGCCGGGTTAGGGTTTTATGGAGCTGTTTCCGGATAAAGAGCAGGCGCTGGACTTATGCCAGCGCCTGCTCTTTTCTGTACCCCCTCCTACTCACCCTCATTATGCTTTGAGAAGTTTGAGAAATTCTACACTCTCTAAAAGTTGTGGATTATTTTGCCATTTGCCCGGCTCCCTTTTTCTTTATCAGGAACACAGCCAGACTGATGACGACAACCGCCGCGGCAACCAGTCCGCTTATCAGAATCCAGTTGGTGCCAGCGGATGGCGCCTCAGGAGTGGGCGCCGACTCTGCCGTTGTCGGAGACGTTGGCGTCGCAGGTGCTGCTGGTGTGGTTGGCGTCGTGGGTGTTGTCGGTGTTGTTGGCGTAGTTGGCGCCGTCGGTGTTGTAGGAGTTGTAGTCACCGCGGGCGATGTTACCTTTGCCAGGATACCAAATAAGGTGAAGTGGCTTACCTGTGCCGAAACAGTGTTTGCTCCGGCATCTACGGTGGACTCCAGCATCATCCACTGTGTACCGTCCCAGAAGGCGATGACCAGGTCATCCACAGATGCTCCCGCCGGTAGCTCCGCCGGGTCGAATTCCATCGTCAGAGTGATGGGCGGATTGAAGGTGGCGCCAGTCGGTCCCAGGTTCTCTATACTGACCAGGATTGCTCCCTGCGGCGCTGGCGGTTTGGTGGCCGGATCACTGAAGGTGAGAGCAGTAAGCGGGAAACCGGATGATGACTTCATTACGGTACCGGCCGGGATGTCAAGGAAATATTTCTTGCCCGGGCCGGAATTGCTCAGCCTGACCTTGTCCTTTGACTTGCCCGAATCGTCCACTTCCAGGTCTTTGTCAGCGGTCATTCCGGTGAGAGCAACTGTGGTTATAACCCCACCACCGCTTCCACTACCACCGCCCCCGATGATAGGGCCCGTACCATCTCCGTTGGCGGTCTGCTGAAGAGTAGTAAAGCTCCCCTCCGCCCCAAACACCGTTCCCGCGGCGCTGCTTGCTTTCGTCCTGTAGAAGTATGCGGTATTTGAGGTCAAGCCGGTGAGGTTTATCATAAAAGTACCGGTGGCTGTTTTTGCCTGGGTGGCTGTTGTGTTGGGGTAAGGTCCGCCGGCGGTTGTGCCCCATTCAAAAGATAAATTCACCGGCGTGGCTGTACCCAGACTGTTCAGGTTGCCGTTCAGCACGGCGGAAGTGGTAGTAACGCTGGTGGCAGCACCGGTTATAACCGTAGCCGCTACCACCGGAGCCGCCGGTGTGGTCACCGTCACCGGGACCGAAGCCGAGACTGCCTCACCGGCGTCATTGAATGCCCTTACCCGGTACATGTAGGAAGTCTCCGGCTGCACCGAGTTATCATCATAGGTGCGGTCAGTGGCCCCCACACGGTCGATTTCGTTAAAACTGACACCGGCATCATCGGAACGCTCGATGATGAAGCCGGTCACGGTCTGTCCGGGAGATTCCCAGGTCACCGTTACCATGTTATGGTTAATGACGGGTGTGGCGAGATTAGTCGGCTCATCGTCATCATCCGGCGGCAAGGTCGATGGATCAATGACGTATTCTACGGTTACCGCGGAACCCTCCATGATACCCAGGTGGATAGCGGTATCCATAAGGATATTGAAGTCTACCGGGTCACCAACCGCCGGTGTGACCGTCCATGTATCCATTCCGGCGGTGGTCACCGTACCGTTAAAGAGGAGCGCGGTGCTGACGATAGCCGCACCGGCCGGAGCGGTGTCGACTTTCGTGATGAACTGGGCGACAATCGGGCCTTCTGTTAGCGCCCTCTTGCCGACCACCCTCACCGGGTCCCCCGCCGCCGGCGCACCATCTATTATCGTCCGGCTCCCGGACGCTTCGTAGACATGTATCGCCGGGGTGCCGATTTGCCACTCGCCGTTGGCTTCGTCCAGTCCGCTGACGGTACCGCCAATCACGAACAGGATAACAGTCGAGTTCGGCAGGCCTTCCTGAACATCAGTGTCGTCAGGCACTATCGTGCCAGCCGACCGCGGCGTCAGGACGTGCTCCTCCTGGGCGAAGATTTCGATAGCATCAAAGCCCAGACTGACCTGTCCCGCCGCCATTGCCGGTAACGATACCATGACCAGTAAGGCTGCCAGCAAGCCCGCGAAAATGTTCTTCAGAGTCCTTTTCGGTTTCATTTGTTGTACCTCCCCTGTCTCAATAAATCGGACTAACCGGTTCTTGCTATACTCCCATATCCATAGGGTTCAATCTTCTCCCTCTGAAGAAGCCGATTTCCTCATTAGCTTCGTCTACCCTCACTTCCATAGACGGCGGCGAGTAGGCGTAGGCGGCGTTGGATGGCTGGTCCGGGTCCTCGTCCGGAAGCCCGGCGTTGCCGATATGAATGTTGCCGGGCGTCACCGTATAATCGCCGTCAGCCATGCCGACGAAATAGAAATGGCCTTCGTCATCCGTCATCACCACCCTGCTGGTGTCCCCATTCAGATTTACCATTACCTGGGGGATACCCACCGCGGCTCCCCGGGAACTGACCACGGTGCCCGAAATCACAAACTCCCCTTCAACCTGTGTTCCCGTGAAGTCCTCCCCTGCCTGGTTAGCTCCGGCCACCGGCACGCCTCTGCTTGCTGGAGTGAACAGGAAGCCTGCCAGGGAAGGCGTAACCGTATAAGCGCCGTCCAGCAGTCCGGAGAAGCGGTAGTTACCAAGATGGTCTGTCACCGTAGTCTTGCTCACCGGTTGCCCGCCCTCGGTCGTTCCGGTCAGGGTTATGGCCACCGCCTCCATCGGCACACCCTCAATTGAGGTGGTCGTGTTGCGCACATTGCCGGTTATGGAGTAGCCGATATTGATGGGAATTTTAGCGGTAAAGATTACCCTCTGGGCGTTGGCATCTCCCTCCACCTGGGCCTCATTGTCAACGAAGTTAACGTAGGCGAAGTCGTTAATGGGGCTATCCACTTTAATCAGGGCATCAAAACGGCGCGCTACGCTCTGGTGAATATGCTCCCCGGCAGGGACGACATAAGCGTGGTTGAAGCCGTAGGGTTCTACCCCCAGGGCGCGTCCGTCCCAGGCGATGATGGTTATAGGTACCGGAAACGTGGTCTCAGTACAATCATAGGCGGCGTCAAGCATGCGCACCAGGATGGTCTGGCCGACCTCGGCTTCGATGGAGACCTGGACGCCGGAGACGCCGCTCATCAGCGCCGGAGGGATGACAATTCCGGTAGGGATCTCCGCGGTCCCGTATTTATGGCCCGGCACCGGTACCCCGGTGACAAACCAGTAATCGGCGTTGAAGTCATTAAAGGAGAAGAATTTACTGTCATCAACCGTACCGCCGCCGGCGTTGCCCCGGAAATTATCGTTGTAGCCGGGAATGCTTCCGTACTTTGGATAGGTTGTCCGCGCGTCCGGCGCCAGTTCGCTCCAGCGCGAGTCACGGTCATCCACCACCCACAGCGCCTCTACGTCAAACGGGACGGTCATGGCATGAGGGTCAGTGGCAAACTTAAGGTAGTCGGGAAGAAGGATGTTTCCGGCCTCGGGATCATCCTCATCAACCGGGTTGCCGTTAAAGCCCGGAAAGCTACCGGAAAGGTCCTGCAGGTCCAATACGGAGGTCCCTCCAGTCGGCATGACCCTGGTCAGGTTGCAGGCAATCCTGCGCTTCCTGTCCCGGCCTGCCCCGATGGGGATGGTCGGGTCCCAGAGAGTAGCGAAATAGGCATCCGGCGGGTCAATGAGCAGCGCCTGGTATAGCCCGAACTCGAAGTGCTGCACCGTGTTGCGGTGGCAGTGGCAGAAATAGAAGCCGATGAAATTGGGCTGGAACTGGTAGATGTAGTTACCTATTTCCATAGAGCAATGCCCCACGCCATCATTCATGGGTGTCGGCTCCATGCCGTGCCAGTGGATGGTGTGCGGCGGCGGCCCGTGCCCGTTGGTATCACCATGAAAGATGACGCCCCTGGGTACTCTGATAGTGGCTCCCGGGAAATTGCCGCCACCGGTGGCCGGGTTATCCTTATCCCGGAAAAGGAAGAAATCAAGTTCCTTTCCGGAGGTAGCGAAGTCCCAGGCGGGAACCTTCACTCCGTGCATCAGGTCCCGCTCCACGGTATGGGGAGTGCTCGGCTGGCTCTGGTAGCCGAACATGGCCATTACCTCCGGGACGGGGTTATTGGGCGCCACCATGTCCGGCGTGTCCGGGTTCTCTTTGGGCGGGTCCCACATCTTGGTGAACATCCCCTCCATGTGAAGAATGGAGTGGCGGTGTATATGATTTGCCGGATTTGAAAATGACATCTTTTTTTCTCCTTTCTATCCGTTACCGGATAGAGTTATTTCCTAGTGACCATCATCGTGCGGAGGAGCGGCCGGATGTGTTCCTTCAATCTCGCAGCCGCGGTAGTTCCGGAACATGATCCAGAAGTCCTCCTCCATGGGGAAATCCAGATGACCCTCCGTATTCCGGTCTCCGGTGAAGTAAATGCCGGAAATCAGGCCGGTGTTGTAGTTGCCGCCCTGGGAGGTCTGGCTGGGCTCGGAATGGTCGTGCATGGGGTAGCACAGTGGTGAAAGCCGCTGCGCCAGGTCAATCTCCTTATCTATCACGGGCTGGCCGAAACCATCGAGCACCACCTGCCCGTGCATGTCATAGACGGGCCTGAGAGCCGTTTCCTCTCCGATATCAGGGATATAGGTGTTCATCTCTTGAAGCGGCGGCCAGCAGGTGCCAAGGGCGGGGTCAGGGCGCCCGATGCCTCTCTGGTTGGGCACGTCCGGCGGCCTCATGAAGGGTACGACATAATCCACCCGGTCCATGGGGTGAACATTGAAGACATCCACCCAGATGGGGTTCTCCTGCACTGCCTGGTTAACATCGGTCACGTAGAAATGGTTGGCATGCAGGTGCATTGAGTGCAGCCACAGCCCCGCGTTGAGGATATAGACCACCGCCGGCTCGCCCACGCGGCCCATGGGAGTGACGTAGGCGCTGTCATGGGCGAAGAAGCCGGACTGGCCGTTGACGGTGAAGTACTGGGGCTTGTAGGATACCGCTTCGATCCCGCTTGAGTGAGCGTTCTGGTTGTTATTCAATACGAAGTCGCCCCGCAGGAACTTATCCATGAACTCCTGGGCGGGATAGACAGCTCCGTTGGTGTCGTAATAGTCTCCCACCTCGGCGAAGAGCCGGGGGCTGGCCTGGTGCAGCAGCCACAGGTAGTGCCGGAAAGGGGTAGCATTGGGCATATCCACCGTGCCATGCTCGGGGAAAGCGTTATTAAGTGCCCAGGGGGTAGCGTCACCCTCCTCCCAGGCCAGGCCGGGGAACACATCCGTGCCGAATGAGTCGAATAGCGCCTGAACATTGGGTGTGGGATTGTCGTAGGGGGTCAGGTTATGCCCCGGCGCTCGCTCCGCCTCAGTGGGCAGGATGATGACGGCTCCGTGCAAGCCCATCATCCGGTTCACCGGTTCATTCAGGTTGTCATAATAAAGAAATGCGCCGCACTGGGTGGCAGTGATATCGTATTCCCGGCACTCTCCCGAAGGAATAACGTCGGGTACACTGTTAAGACCAAGCCCCGGGATAGAGAAAGCGTGAGGCTCGGGCAGATCATTGGTTATCTTGATGTGAATGGTATCGCCTTTGGTGGCCATGATGGTAGGACCGGGGCACTCCGGCAACAGGTTAAGGCTGGGATTACTGCCAGCCCCGTCGGGGTCAGGGTCTACGCTCTGGAAAACCCATAAGTAGCACTCGGCCGTGTTGACGGCGTTGTGGGTGTGCATCTCCTTGATGGCATCCGTGATGTGAAAGTCCAGGGTCTGGACGGGGACAGCGGCATAAACCGTGTCCTTAAAGACCCAGTTCAGTTTACTACCCACCACCAGAACAGCGATACTGCCTCCGGCATACTTAAAAAAGTCCCGCCTGCTTATCGCGCTCTTTGCAATTGTCATCTTTCTTTCCCTCCTTCTTTGAATAAATGACTTCCGGCAAACGCCGGTATTCTGGCTTGATACCGTTTGTTTTCACATCTTGATACTATTTGTCCTCCATATCGATACTATTCATTCCTATACCTTTATTATTGACCATACGCCCCCCCCCCAGAAATACGTAGTAATACTGAGCAGGCATGGAGTACCGTACGTATTCCCTGCCTGTATATAGCAGGCGGGTAAGCCGTTGGAGATAGGATGTTCTTTTTAATACCCTGTGCATTTGAGACTCTACTTAACGGAAAGGGCGGCCCTAAGACCGCCCCTTCGCTAACCAGTTGTATTACGCCGAGTTAATTCTTGAGTGCTTTCGCGCTCTGGACCGATATCGCTGAGAGGATGTTGCCCGGCGTGATGTCGAAAGTGACGACTACCTCGATGCCGGTAGCCACACCCGCGCCGATGACGGTGGCAGGGCTAACCTGGAAGGTCTGTCCGGTGACCATCATGGATGTAGCGCTCAGGGACTGTACGATGCCTTTAAAGGTGAAAGCCTGTACCTTGGTATCGGGCTTCTTGATTTGCAGCGCCAGCAGCGAGCCGCCGGGCTGGATGACGAAGTTGACCTGCACCAATTTACCAATCTTGAGACCTTGCTCAATGACGGTATTGGCATTGGTCTTGAAGATGTGCCCTCCAACGGCGTAGGCATCAGGCGCAATGGCCTGCACCATGCCGATGAGCTCGAAACCCGAATCCTCGATATGTACTGCCTCAAAAGAGCCATCCGCCTTGATGATAAACTCAACATTGGCGTTAATGCCCACAGCCAGTCCTTCGTCAATTTGCGTTGTCGCAGTCACGGCGAAGGTCCTGCCGCCGACAACCCAGGCAGTCGGGCTTATGGACTGGATCGGGCCGGCCAGATACAGGTTCTCGCCTTCATCAATTCCGGCGGTCTCCACCTCTTTCGCCAGCAGGGTTCCGTCCGGTTGGACGACGAACTCGACCTTAACCAGTATGCCTGTAGCCAGTCCGCTGTCCAGGATAGTGTTAGCGTCAATGGTAAACTTTCTGCCGTCCACCATTACGGAGGTCGAATCCATAGCCTGGATAGGCCCTCCAGCGGTGAAGTCCTCTCCAGCGGACGAATCAGGTGCGTCGGTCTCTATTGATTTTGCCAGCATGGTGCCGTCCGGTTGGAGAATGAATTCCACTTTCGCCATCACACCCGCCGCCAGTCCCTGGTCCAGCATGGTACTGGCATCAATCTTGAAGGTCTTGTCACCGAGAACAAGTTCACTGCTGCTGATAGAGGTGATGACGCCAGTCATAGAAAAGTCCTCGGCGATGTCATCCGAAGCCGGGGTTTCAATCTTGGTGGCGAGCAGCGAACCGTCAGAGAGCTTGATAAACTCTACTTCAGCCTGGACGCCAACCGCCAGTCCGGTGTCCAGCATGGTGGCGCTGTTCACTTTAAATGTCTTACCACCGACGACCCAGGCTTCCGCCCCCATCGACTCGACGGCGCCGCCGAAATGGAAGTCCTCAGTTCCCTCCATACTTGAGGATGAGGTGGATGACTTCTGAATCTGGACGAGCTTGGGATTGTCATCACCGACCTCAATCTTGGCCTCTACTTTCTCACCAATCATGCTGCTGGCATCGTCAGCCTGCTTTTCGGCCTGGACATGGAGCCTGGTACCATCTTCGAGGGTCAGCACTACATCCTGCCCATCTACAGCCTGTACCACCGCATTGATATCCTCGGTGGTGACCCCGGACTGACAGGCGGGCAGCAGCGCCAGGAAGACCGCTCCCACGGTCAGCGAGGTGAACAGGGTCCGTAATCCTTTTTTCTCACGTGTCATTTTTTGTTTACCTCCCGGAAAATTCGTTATATTTTTAAGTTTATCGCACCGGAAGGGCGGGAGTAATACGTAAGCCTACTTAGTTCAGGTAATGTTTTCTACGTACTTTTGAAGCTAATCAGGCGAGCGTGAGGTATGCTAGAGTAGTGTCTTAGAAATAAGTTGAATAATTCTTCTCCCTTTCGTAAAGAGCTTGCCCCGTACTTGATACGGGGGAGATTGAGAGGGATTTCGAATCTCCCCGTTCTCCTCTTTCTATTGAAAAGCGAAACGACTTTATCAACGTATTTCCGAGACTGGGCACTGGTACTTAGTTTCGTAACGAGTTGTCTTATGCGCGCCAGTGGTTCGACAAGCTCACCACGAACGGCGCGCAAACTGGTAATACTGACCGGTAATGGAATAGAATAGAGTAATGGAGAGAGGTCAGCGGTCAGGAATGGGAGGGAAACCAGGCGCAAATATCATACCGGGACTGCTTGCCTTCATTGGCGTGTTTATTTTATTCACCGTGTCCTGCACGTCCGGTCAGGCTATGGACAATCTTCCTCCGCTCAACTCATCTGAAAAGGGTCACCCCAAGCTGGACTCCCGGCTAAACCAACTGGTTGATGCCGAAAAGCGTGGCGAAGCCGCCTCATTTGCCGGACAGAGTGGTATTGAACTGGTAGATGGAAAAGTCAGGGTAATTATCGAAGTGGTGCCCGGCCAACTGGAGACGGCAACCGGGGCAGCTACCGATGCCGGGGCTCAGATAGAGACCAGCTACAATGACCTTTTGCAGGCGGTGGCGCCGGTAACCAGCCTGCCGACTCTCGCTGATGAGGAAAGCGTCCGGTTCATCCGGTTACCCTTGCCTCCGTCATATAACTGACGCTGATGACAGTTGCAGCTATCGGGACATGAGAATGATATGCTAAAACGAATTAAGGCAGTCCCCGGTCTAATTCTCATTATTGTGTTGCTCCTCAGCAATGTTCTCTCCTTTGCGGAGCAGCCGGTTACGGCGGCCGCCGGGGATGAAGAGCCTGACCTGCCGCCTATCGTGCTGCCGGAGAAAGGCAACCCCAAACTGGACTCCCGTCTGAACAAGATGGTCGCCGGCAAGACCGCAAGAACCGCCCCGGGCTTCGCCCGCGAAGACAGCGCTGTTTCAGCCAATGAGAAGGTCAGGGTAATTATTGAGGGCGTGCCCGGGCAGCTTCAAGCCGCCGCCGAAGCGGCCGGTAATGCCGGAGGCAAGCTGGAGGCAAGCTATAAAAACCTGTTACAGGTAGAGGTGCCGGTTACCGCCCTGACCGGACTGGCCAATGCTCCCGCTATACGCTTCGTGCGTATGCCCTGGGAGCCGTTAATGGATGAGGCTATCGTCAGCGAGGGTGTGCCCTTGATAAACGCTGATGACTGGCAGACTTCCGGCTATGATGGAACGGGAGTGAAGATAGCTGTCCTGGA
>JAUYMF010000160.1 GCA_030698765.1 Dehalococcoidales bacterium | reverse complement strand
CAGCGAGAGTAAATTCATGCCGGTGTTTCAGTTTATGGTAGTCTCTTATGTTGTCCAATTTCTGCCTGTTTACGATTTTATTTCTTCTTCAGCCAGGGCATCATCTGGCGTAATTCGGCGCCAATCTCCTCAATGAGGTGGTCAGCCTCCATACGCTTCAGGGCGTTAAAGACCGGACGCCCGGCCTGGTTCTCCAGTATCCATTCTTTAGCGAAGCTGCCGTCCTGAATCTCGGCCAGGATTTGCCCCATTTCTTCCTTGACCATATCATCAATGACCCGTGGCCCGCGGGAATAATCGCCGTACTCGGCGGTATCGCTGACCGAGTAGCGCATGTAGCCCAGGCCGCCCTGGTAAATCAGGTCAATGATGAGTTTAAGCTCATGGAGGATTTCAAAGTAGGCTATTTCCGGTTGATAGCCAGCATCAACCAGCGTCTCAAAACCGGCTTTTATCAGCGATGTAACGCCGCCGCAGAGCACCGTCTGCTCACCGAAAAGGTCAGTCTCAGTCTCTTCGGCAAAGGTTGTCTCGATTATCCCGGCCCGGCTGCAGCCGATACCCCTGGAATAGGCAAGGGCCATCTCCTTGGCTTTGCCGGAAATGTTCTGGTGGACTGCGAGCAGTGCCGGCGGGCCGATGCCTTCAGTATAAAGCTGCCTCAGCATGTGCCCCGGAGACTTGGGGGCTATCATGGCAACGTCAACATCGGGCGGGGGAACAATCTGCCCGTAATGGATGTTGAAGCCATGGGCGAACATCAGCATGTTGCCTTTGGACAGGCCCTTCTCAATGTATTGATAGTAGATAGTCCGCTGTACCTGGTCCGGAGCCAGTATCATGAGGATATCCGCTTCCTTGGTGGCGTCAGCCACGTTGAGCACCCTAAGGCCGTCAGCCTGGGCTTTATCCCGACTCTTGCTTTCATCATGCAAGCCGACCACTACCTGACAGCCGCTATCCTTGAGGTTCTGGGCATGGGCATGTCCCTGACTGCCGTAGCCGATAACGCCGATTGTTTTGCCTTTGAGCAGTTCCAGGTTACAGTCGCTATCGTAATAGATTGTTGCCATCACTGTTCCCCCTTCTATATATTTATTATGTTTGCTAATTGGTTCTTATCAGCAGCACCGGGCAGCAGACCGCCTGTAAGACATTCTCCGTGATACTGCCATAGACCCAGCGGCTCAGTCCGGAGCGTCCGTGAGTTGCCATCACGATGATACTAAAAGGATTTTTATTCACGTAGTCAACTATCTGGTCAGCGGTCCTGCCTACCAGTATCTCCGAACGTACGCTGCTAATCCCCTTTTTCTTGAGTCGCTCCTCCACTTTGCCCAGATACTCGGTAGCTACCTGCTTGCATCTGGCTGTCTCCTGCTGCATGTATTCCCCCCAGTTCAGTGGTGCGTCAGGGAGTTCGGGAGCGTAATAAGACGGGATAGCCGGGGGTTCGCAGATTCGGAGCAGGGTTACATCAACCATTCTGGATCCCCGCTGTTTGGCCAGGGTTTCAACATGCGGCAGCACTGATTCCGCCAGCTCGGAGCCGTCCAGCGGTACCAGTAACGTCTGCTTTGGCCACTTATCATAAATAATCTCATCAGGGACACGGGGATGTATCAGTAAAACGGGGATCTTTGAGGCGCGCAGGACTTTGTCGGCTACACTTCCCAGTGTCCAGCGCTTGAGACCGGAGCGACCGTGGGTCGCCATCAGGATCAGGTCGATCTTGTTTTCCTCAGCATAGCGGATAATCTCTTCAGCGGGGTATCCCACGGCTAGTTCGCCGCTCATTTTTATTCTCTTACCGGCCGGTTCTTCCTCCTTTGATTTTGGGGTCTTTGGTAGCTGGCGTTTGAGGACCTCAGCCGCATGGTCGATATAAGCCTGGTGCATGGGGATAAATTCATTTGTTTCCGGGGGGCAGACATTGAGCAAAATAATATCTATATTTAGTTTTGGCGCCAGCTCCTTGGCATAAGTGAAAACGTCTTCGGCAAGCTCCGAGCCATCCAGGGGTACCAGCATTCTTTTGTACATTTTGTGTTATACCTCCCCGCTGTTGTGGCTTTGATAATACTTCACCTTGCGCAGAAAATCAATATCTAGCCTGCTTGTTTTTTACGGACGGCCCGGGACTGCCCTTTTTCTCCGCCTAAAGGATTTGAACCTCCTCTGGTCATGGCGATGCGTCCGGTCCTGGCTAACTCCCTGACACCGAATACGCTCAATAAATTGAACAGGGAGTTTATCTTATCCTCGTCGCCGGTAACCTCGACGGTTACTGAATCAGTGCCAACATCGACGATGTTAGCCCTGAAGATATCCACAATCTGCATAATCTCGCTTCTGGTACTGGAAGTGGCTTTTACCTTAATCAAAGCCAGTTCCCGGGCAATCAGGTCAGTTCCGCTGATGTCAGTTACCCTGATAATATCAATGACCTTATCCAGTTGCTTTCTGACCTGCTCTATCACGGTTGTGGCGCCGTCAACGACAATGGTCACACGTGACAGGTTGGGCGTTTCACTATGACCTACGGCGATACTTTCAATGTTGAAACCGCGCCTTCGGAAAAGGCTTGCCATCCGGCTGAGTACGCCGGGTTTGTTTTCGACCAGAGCCACTATAGTATGCTTTGTCGCTGGCATGTTGCCTCCTCCTTCGCGGTCTCAGATGTTGCTTACGGGCCCGGTGGAACCAGACAGTGCCTTAGCTGGTGCTTTGGGTTGCTCGATAAACTCGGATAAGGATGCGCCCGGCGGCACCATCGGGAAGACGTTTTCCTCCGGCTCTACCATAAAATCAATCAGGAAAGGACCCGGCTCCGCCATAGCCTGCTCAATAGCCGGCGCCACTTCTTCTCTGATATTAACCCTCATTCCGGGAATACAGTACCCTTCAGCAATTTTAACGAAGTCGGGGCAGGAGAGGGGCGTGGCGACATACCGTTTCCCGTAGAAGAGTTCCTGCCACTGGCGTACCATCCCCAGGTAGCCGTTATTGATTATGGCTATCTTCACCGCCGTATTTTCCTGGGCAATGGTGGCCAGTTCCTGTATGTTCATCTGGAAGCTGCCATCCCCGTCAATGAGCCAGACGGTGCTATCGGGACGGCCTATCTTGGCGCCGATAGCTGCCGGCAGCCCGAAGCCCATTGTGCCCAACCCTCCTGATGAAATCAAGGTGTTCGGTTTATCGTAGAGGTAGTGCTGGGCCGCCCACATCTGGTTCTGTCCTACGCCGGTAACAATAGTCGCCGCACCTCCGGTTACCTCAAATATCTGATCGACGACGTACTGGGGCAACAGTCCATCACTACCGTTCACATCGGTTAGCGGGTGTTCCTTGCGCCAGTTGTCCAGTTGTTCGAACCACTGGATATGCTCGGTGCTTGTTATCAGGCTGTTTAGTTTACCGAGGACATCCTTGACATCGCCGACGATAGGCACATCGACGCGGACATTCTTTCCGATTTCAGCCGGGTCGATATCGATGTGGACAATACGGGCATTAGGCGCAAAGCCGCTCACCCTTCCGGTAGCCCGGTCATCAAAGCGCATACCGATGGCGATGACAACATCGGCGGCATTCACCGCCATATTAGCGTAAGCCATACCATGCATTCCGAGCATGCCGAAGTTCAGAATGTGGCTCTCCGGGAAACAGCCGATGCCCAGTAGAGTGGTAACAATCGGTATCTGGGCGGTTTCCACCAGGTGTTTCAGCTCGGCATAGGCTTCGGAGATAATTACTCCCCGGCCGCCGATGATTAACGGGCGCCGGGCTTCATTAATCAGTTTGACTGCTTTTTTAATCTGCGCCGGATGTCCCTGGAGCGTAGGCTTATAGCCGGGTAAATCCACCTTCCCCGAGTAGCTAAATTCTGCCTCTTCGGTGAAAACGTCCTTAGGCACATCAATCAGCACCGGCCCGGGCCGTCCTGTCCGGGCCAGGTAAAAAGCTTCCTTGATGGTTCTGGCTAATGATCCGGCGTCAAGGACAAGGTAATTATGCTTGGTAATAGGCAGCGTGATGCCGGTAATATCCACCTCCTGAAAAGCGTCCTTGCCGATAAAGGGCCTGGCTACCTGGCCGGTTATCGCCACCATGGGAGCGGAGTCAAGGTAAGCGTTGGCGATGCCGGTGACCAGGTTGGTCGCTCCGGGGCCGGAGGTGGCGAAGCAGACGCCTACCTTGCCGGTAACCCGGGCGTAGCCGTCAGCGGCATGAGCGGCGCCCTGCTCATGCCGTACCAGGATATGATGAAGCTGGGGGTATTGCAGTAAGGTATCGTACAGCGGCAATACCGCTCCGCCCAGGATACCGAAAATGACGTCTACCCCCTCCTTTACCAGACCTTCACAGATAATTTGAGCTCCAGTCATCTTCATCGTTATTCCTCCTGCTCTCTAAACACGGCTCCGGTGCTCGCGGAAGACACTCTCCCGGCATATCTTCTGAGGTAACCCGTTTTTACTCTGGGCTCGAAATCGGTCAGACGAGCCAGCCGGTCGGACAGGTCCCGGTCACTTAGTTCTACGTCAAGCTTGCCATTGGGAATATCAATCTTGATAATATCCCCGTCAGCCAGAGCGGCGATAGGTCCCCGGCTGGCAGCCTCGGGGGAGATATGCCCGATGGCTGCCCCGCGGGTTGCCCCGGAAAAGCGCCCGTCAGTTATCAGGGCGACTTCTTTGTCCATCCCCATGCCACTGAGTAGAGAGGTAGGGGTGAGCATCTCTCTCATCCCCGGCCCCCCCTTAGGTCCTTCATAGCGGATAACTACCACCTCACCCGGTTTTATGCTGCGGTTGATGATGGCCTGCGTGGCTTCTTCTTCAGAGTTGAAGACTCTGGCCGGGCCCCAGTGTACCATCATTTCCGGGGCTACCGCTGCCTTTTTGACGACGGCCCCTTCCGGCGCCAGGTTACCAAAGAGAATCGCCAGACCGCCGGTAGGCGAGTGAGGGTCAGCCGCGGAACGGATGACTTCTCTGTCCAGGGTCTGTTTATCAGCGATAATCTCAGCCACGCTTTTTCCGGATACAGTTTTTGCCTTCAGGTTTAACAGTCCTTGTAGTTCCTTCATCACCGCCGCGATGCCGCCGGCGCGGTCCAGGTCCTCGATGTGGTAATCGCCGGCAGGTCTTAGTTTACATAACTGTGGCGTATGTTCACTGATTTCACCTATCATTGACAGCGGGAAGTTCACTCTCGCCTCATGGGCTACCGCCATTAGGTGCAGCACCGAGTTGGTGCTGCCGCCCAGTGCCATGTCAACAGTGAAGGCATTGTGTAAGGAGTCCTGATTAATGATATCCCGCGGGCGTAGATTGTCATCAAGCAGCGTCAAAATTTGTTCCCCGGCGGCTCTGGCTAACTGACGCCTTCTGGTATCGATAGCGGGAATAGTGCCATTACCGGGCAGACCCATGCCCAGTGCCTCGGTCAGGCAGTTCATGGTGTTGGCGGTGAACATTCCCGAGCAGCTGCCGCAGCCGGGGCAGGCTACCTTTTCCAGTCGCGCCAGTTCTTCCTCGGTCATCTGCCCGCCGCTTACCTTGCCCACCGCTTCAAAGACGGAGCTGAGGTCAACATTGCTGAATCCATCTTCAGTGGGCAAATATCCTCTCAGCATCGGGCCGCCGCTGATGAAAATGGCCGGGACGTTCAGTCTTACCGCCGCCATCAGCATGCCCGGGATAATTTTATCGCAGTTGGGGATAAAGACCAGGGCGTCAAAGGCATGGGCCTCAGCCATTATCTCCACCGAATCGGCAATCAGTTCCCGGCTGGGCAAGCTGTACTTCATGCCGGGGTGGTTCATGGCGATGCCGTCACAGACGGCGATAGTATTGACCTCAAAAGGAACACCGCCGCCGCTGCGTACTCCTGATTTAACTGCCTCGGCGATTTCCCGCAGGTGCATATGGCCGGGGACAATCTCGGTGAAGCTATTGATAACCCCGATGAAGGGCTTATCCATCTCGGCTATGGTGCAGCCCAGAGCGTGCAGTAACGCCCGGTGAGGCGCGCGTTCTATTCCCTTTTTAATCATATCGCTTTTCATGTTTGTCTCCGTTTTTCCCGCTATTTTCGGTTAATAAAAAAGCCGCCCCTGTGGGGACGGCCCTTACTGAGACGACCCACCGGCCGGATTATGTATGGATAACCAGTACTAAAATAGCGAGTTGATAATTCATCGTGCTGATAGACTAACATAGTTAACATATATTGTCAACCAGCCTCACGGGAAAATCACCGGCCGATGGACTAGCCTTCCATCTTTTTTATCTTGTCCACCCGGTGTTGGTGCCTGCCTCCCTCGAACTCGCAGGTAAGGAAAGCATCGGTGATTTCGGATATCGGTTCGTGGCTGTCTTCGGCTCCCAGGCAGAGGACGTTGGCGTCATTATGCTGACGGGCGCGGCAGGCGGTAAAAGCATTATGACACAGCGCAGCCCTTATCCCCTTGACCTTATTGGCGGCAATACACATGCCGATGCCGGTGCTGCATATCAGAATGCCCCGGTCAAAGTCTTTACCGGCTACAGCTTCCGCTACCTTCCGGGCAATATCAGGGTAGTCCACCGGGTCAGCGGACTCACAGCCGAAGTCCCGGTAACTGTGCCCGGCGTCAGTAATCAGTCTGATAATAACCTGTTTGAGTTCCACCCCCCGGTGGTCACAGCCAATAGCAATACGCATTTTAGTTCCCTTTCTTGAGCAGTATTTTGTCGTAAAGTTGCTCCAGTTTTTCTCTGGGTACCGCCCCTTCCCGCAGGATTACCGGTATCTTCCCGGTCATGTCCACGATAGTAGATTCCTTTCCACCCGGGCATGGGCCGCCATCAATGATTAAATCTACCTTATCACCAAGTTGAGAGCGGACCTCCGCCGCCGTCAGCGGGCTTGGCTTACCGCTCAGGTTGGCGCTGGTGCCGACGATGGGCGCTCCCAGGCCTTTAATGAGGGCGATGGGAACGGGGTGGGCCGGAATACGGATGGCGATGGTATTGCCTCCCGCGGTGATGTTATCAGGGACGGAACTTGACCTGGGTAATACTATGGTCAGGGCGCCGGGCAGAAAGCGGCGGATTAAAAGCCAGGCGGCGGGCAGCACCGGATCAGCGACCTCGCTTATCTGCGTTAGGTCTGCCAGCAGTAAGGGTAGCGGCATATTCCGCGGACGTTCTTTCACCTCATATATCCGCTCCACCGCCCGGGGAATGGCGGCGCTGGCTCCGAGACCGTAGACAGTATCCGTAGGGTAGGCGACTATCCCCCCCTGTTTGAGGATGGCGATGCCCTGGTCGGTCTGCTGCCTGATGTTTAATGAAAGCCCGGTCAATTTTCTACTCTGTTCAGAGGGACGGCGCTCTTCCCGGTCTGATGGCAAGTGCTCAGGAAAATTTCACCCCGATTTTACTGGCGGCGGGATAATTTCTCTTGACGATAGTATAGCACAATGGTAATCTTTGATTAAAATGGATGAAGTTGAGAAAAAACCACAGCCTGGCCCGCAGACAGACCACCGGGTAGCCACCACGGGCGATATTGAGGTGTCCACCTACCTGGAGATTGCCAAAGAGATAAGCGGCGAGCCGGCTACCGCCGCCGGAGAGACGGTGACTGTTGAGCGTGAGGCGATAGTCGTTATTGACTTCGGCTCTCAGTACAGCCTGCTCATCGCACGGCGGATACGGGAGTGCCAGGTCTACTGCGAACTGGTGTCCTATGATACTCCCTGGGAGAAAATAGCTTCCCTCAAGCCTAAAGGGTTTATACTCTCCGGGGGTCCCGCCAGCGTTTATCAACCAGGCGCCCCCCTGGCTCCGGCCTATATTTATGAGAGCCATTTGCCGGTACTGGGTATCTGTTACGGGATGCAGGTTATCACCAAGCAACTGGGTGGACAGGTTGCGCCGGGGACAAAACGTGAGTATGGGCATGCCATTCTTCACTTCAGTGATGCCGCCTCCCCCCTGTTTGCCGGCCTGGAGGATGCCTCGCCGGTGTGGATGAGCCATGCCGACAGAATCGAAGAAATGCCCCCCGGTTTTAAAGCTCTGGCCTATACCGAGAACTCACCTGTGGCGGTGATGGGCAATGAGGACGGTCTATTTGGTATTCAGTTCCACCCCGAGGTAGCCCATACCCCGCAGGGGAAAGCTATCCTGCGGAATTTCGCCTACCGTATCTGCGGCTGCAAGGGCAACTGGACGATAGGTAACTTCATCAATGAGAGCCTCTCCGGTATCAGGCAGCAGGTGGAGAAGGGTAAGGTTATTACCGCTCTCTCGGGAGGGGTCGATTCGGCGGTAGTGGCGACCCTCATCGACCGGGCGGTTGGCGATCAGCTTACCTGCATCTACGTCAATAATGGGCTGCTGCGCCGCGAGGAAGTGGAGCGGACCGCCAAGGTCTTCCGGGATAATCTGGGGATGAGTATCGTCTATGTTGATGCCAGTCAGCGGTTTCTTGACCGGCTCAAAGGGATAACCGACCCCGAGGTAAAGCGTAAAGCCATCGGGGAGGAGTTTATCGAGGTTTTTGAGGAGGAGGCTAACCGCATCGGCACGGTCGACTTTCTGGCGCAGGGTACTCTCTACCCCGATGTTATCGAAAGCGCCGCTTCCGGGAGTACCGCCTCCGCCAAGATAAAGACCCATCACAATGTCGGCGGGCTTCCGGCCAGGATGAGGCTGAAGTTGATTGAGCCGTTGCGTTATCTCTTCAAAGACGAAGTGCGCAAGGTGGGCCTGGCGCTGGGTATGCCGGAGGAGATGGTCTGGCGGCATCCCTTCCCCGGCCCCGGCCTGGCCATTCGCGTTATCGGTGAGGTTACCCCGGAGAAGCTGGAGATACTGCGCTCGGCTGATTTTATTGTCATGAACGAGATTAAGAGGGCCAATCTCTACCGGCAGCTATGGCAGACCTTTGCCGTACTGACCGATGTCCACAGCGTGGGGGTGATGGGCGATTACCGTACCTACGGCTACCTGATTGCGCTCCGCGCCGTGACCAGTGAGGATGCCATGACCGCGGACTGGGCGCGCATGCCCTATGATGTCCTGGCGCGGATCTCCAACCGCATTGTCAATGAAGTCCCTGAGGTCAACCGCGTCGTCTATGACATTACCTCCAAACCCCCCTCGACTATCGAGTGGGAGTAGATTGAATAATGAAGAAACAGGCACAAAATAGCAGTATTCTAAAAAGGGGAACAATTCGAAGCTAATTAGCCTCAAGGAGTTGTTTCTAACGTTATGTCTACAAGAGAGAGGGAGTGAAGACCCAAGACAAAGAAAAAGACAACTATGGAAGAGGTAGTAACCAGCAAAACCATAGAACCCATCCGCCGAGCCTTCCCGGCAGAAAAAGCAAAAGCGTGGCACTATAAGATACACCCTTACTATACCAAGCAGCCGTCAAATGTAGTGGGTGAATATATCCGCCACTTCTGCCCCGAAGGTGGACTTGTCGTTGACCCCTTCTGTGGCAGTGGGGTTACCGGTACTGAAGCTCTAGCCAATGGAAGACGAGCGGTTTGCCTAGACCTCGACCCATTAGCTGCTTTTATCACCAGACAGACCTGCCTGGCTCCTGTTGACCTTAACGCTTACTGGGAAGCCTACCGCCGGATAGAAGAGGAGATATGGCCAATCGTGGGGTTTGTGCGCGGCGCTTCGCCCAAAGAACTAGAGGATTATGACTTAAAAGAGTGGTATCCGAAAGGGGTGAAACTTCCTTCTAATGCTGACAGGGGCTATGTCGAAGACCTCTTTGGCAAAGCGCAGCTAATAACCTTAGCTCATCTACGCTCGGCTATCGTGAAAATTCCAGACCAGCAAACTAAAGGACTGTTGTTTTTTGCCTTTTCGGGGGCTTTAGATAAAGCGAGTCTCTTATATAGAGCGGCAGAGCAAGGGGGCATAATATGGCAAGCAATATGCTCTATTACGGTGATAACCTAGAAGTTTTGCGAAAGTATATAGGAACCGGAACGATTGACCTATGCTACATTGACCCACCATTCAATTCAAAACGAACATATAATCAGATTTACAACGATATCGGAACCGAAGACCGAGCGCAAACTCAGGCCTTCATTGATACCTGGACTTGGGATGATAGAGCTAGAGAAGGATTCCAAGAAATCCTTGATAACCCTCAAGGCAGGTATACAAAACAAACTATTGAATTGGTAAAGGGTTTATCTAATGCACTTCGTACAAGCAATCTATTTGCGTACCTAATTAGCATGACACTCAGGATTACCGAAATCCAACGCGTTCTCAAGAAAACAGGAAGTTTCTATTTGCATTGTGACCCCACGGCCAGTCATTATTTAAAACTGATAACGGATAGCATATTCGTTCCTAATGGTGGCGAATTTCGTAATGAGGTCATTTGGGCCTATAGATTGGGTGGACGACCTCAAAAGGGGTGGCCTCGGAAACATGATGCTATTTTGTACTATACAAAAACCGATACGGATGATTACACGTTCAATGCTGATGCTATACGGGTACCGTATGAGAGTACGGGTGGTTATATCAGTAGCGGCAGGAAAATAGTAAATGGAAAAGAATACAAAGTAAACCCATTGGGAAAAGTTCCAGAGGACTGGTGGTTTATCTCAGCCCTTAATAGACAGTCAAAAGAACGCTTGGGATATCCTACACAAAAACCTGAGGCGTTGCTCGAACGTATTATTAAAGCTAGTTCAAATGAAGGTGATATGGTCTTAGATGCCTATTGCGGATGCGGAACCACTATTGCCGTAGCACAAGACCAAAAACGCAAATGGATAGGGATGGATATTACGTATCAATCCATAGCCCTGATATTAAAACGAATAGAAGACCATTTTGGGAAAATAGTTGCAGATAATGTCAAACTAGACGGCATACCACGTGATATGGACTCAGCTCATGCACTTGCTAACAAAAAAGATGACCGTGTTCGTAAGGAATTTGAGAAGTGGGCTGTCCTGACATACACAACCAACCGCGCGGTCATTAACCAAAAGAAAGGGGCTGATTCTGGCATTGATGGGGTTGCCTACTTTAGAACAAATAACACAGATAATGCCAAAATCATCCTGCAAGTGAAATCTGGTGGCGTAGGGCGCGGTGATATTGCAAAATTGCGCGGGGATATGCAACGTGAAACGGCAGCAATGGCTGTGTTTATTACCTTAGAACCACCAACTGCCCCAATGGTCAACGAAGCGAAAGCCGCCGGACTCTACCATCATGAC
>JAUYMF010000159.1 GCA_030698765.1 Dehalococcoidales bacterium | reverse complement strand
TAGCCCGGAGTTCCTGGCCTATACCATCGACGATATCGGCTACCGGGATAAGATTGACTCTGCTTTCCTGAGCGCTATTGCCAGGGCGAAGGGAGGCAAATGATGGCGACACGTTTAGCTCCGCCGCAGGTGCTCACCATGGAGGAATACCGCTCGCAGTGGGAGCTTCAGGGCTGGCATCTCATCATCATCGGCCCGACCTCCACCTGGCGGCAGGACTGGGGAGAGTGGGAGGCGATCAGGGATATCGTCCAGAACGCCCTGGACGAGTGCGAGTACTACACCTGGGGCTATGACGATGAAGGTCTGTATATCCGAGATGTAGGCAAGGGAGTGGCTGTGGCCGACTTTCTGCTTGGCCCGCCCAAGCTCAAGCCCGACTACGCCCGGGGCAAATTCGGCGAAGGGATGAAGATCGCCGCCCTGGCCCTGCTCCGTCTGGGATACCGGGTCAGGGTCGAGACAAAAGGAAAAGTAATGTGGGTCGTCTTCCTGGAGCAGAAGGTCAACGGCAGCGCCGAAACTCTGGCGGCACTGTGGAAGCCTAACGGTCGGACAAGCGGCACCAGCTTTCACATCGACGGCTACCGCGGCACCGCCTTCGAAGACAGGTTTGCGGTAAACCTGCCGCGGAGCTCCATCGTCGCCGAAGGTCCGAGTAATCTGCACAAACCTATACGCCGCTTCAACCAGCTCATCCGGCACGAATTCGGAGACCGTGATTTTACCGAGGCGGTAGAGGCAGCGGGTCTCAAGCCGGCAGGAGCCTCCCGGCTCTTCGCCCGGGACATCTACATGAGGTCCATTAACAGTCCTTATAGCTACAATCTCTGGTCATTCGAACTTGCTCCCGACCGTCATGCCCCGAAGGACGAGGGGCACATGTGGGTGGACATCGGGCGGTTGTGGTCCTGCGTTACCAAAGTAGAGCACCTGCAGGTCTTCCTCCATATGGTGAAGAGCCCGCCGCTACTGGAGACAGAGGAGAGCTATAACGTGAACTTCAGCTCCTGGGACATGGGAATTGAGCCGGTGACCGGCAAGGAATACGCCGAGTTCGTCCGCGAGAATGCCCCGACATGGTGGGAAGCCTGGCACAAAGTTATGGGAGAGAACGCAATTATCCGCACCGAGGAGAAGTGGGACGGCCTGGTCAAACACCTGGGCTATAAGTCGGTATCGGTGCTGCATTCCGTCAGGGATACCCTCGCCAGGGCAATTACCACCGACAGAGAGCTTATCAGAGCCTCCCAGGAGCGGCTCAGGGAGGTAGAGATAGTTCCCGACGACCGCCTGGACCCGGTGCCGCTCACTCATCTCAAACTTGCCCGTGAGATAACGAAGCGGGTTTTTCCTTACTCGCCGCCGAGCGGTGTATACGCTGCCAGCATCCCGCCGGCCAGCGACCGCACCAGGACGGCGGGACTCTACAGCACAGCTACCGGTGAGGTCTACATCGCCATGGAGCAGATGCCGAAGATGCGCCGCGTGATCGATACCCTGGTTCACGAGCTGGCGCACCACCGGCAGTACCGCCGCAGCGGGGAAGCCGACGACTTGACTCCCATCCACATGGAGGCGATGCAGGAGATTGCCGCTGAGGTGGTGAAGATTACAGCACTCAGCGAGCTCGACCACCTGTTCAAGGAGGTGACATGGTGATGTACCGCCCATTACAGGACCAGATGAATGATTTCATGCTCTTCGGCATGTCCATCCTCTTTATGGGATTCATCGCCGGCATAACGAAGTCCATGGTAACCGATAAGCCGGTGCCGGAAAAGAGATATATACCTATGACCGGAACAAAGAAACCCGTGGTCACCGTTACCTGCCCCATTTGCGGCGAGGTTATCGAGGTGCCGGAATACAACTCAGTAACCAGGTCGGAGGCGCTCAGCCGGCACCTCAGGAAAGAGCATTCTTCAACCGTCGGGCTGCGTCCCCAGATCCTCATGATCGAGGGCGGCGAGAGGATGTCGGCGGAATACCGTGACCTTACCGGCTTCCTGCGCGACCCCCTGCCGGAGTACAGCCTGATGACATGGCTGCCGGCGGTGGAAGTGGAGGCGGGAGAGAAGAAGATCGACGCCGTCATGAAACAGCTCAAGGCCGGCGTCGAGGGTATCCAGGACAGCTACCAGTTTCGACTGTTTCTCACTACCATGGCGAAGTTCCACGACTACTCCATCGGTAACCAGATCCTCATCATGCTCCAGAAGCCGGAAGCAACCAGGGTGGCCGGCTTCAACACCTGGAAGGATCTGGGCCGCTGGGTGAAGAAGGGCGAGAAGGGTATCGCCATCCTGGCGCCGGTATTACCGCCGAAACCTAAGCCTGAAGAGAAGGATGATGATGATGAACTCAAGGAAACGGAGATTAGCCCCGTCTACTTCAAAGTTGTTCACGTTTTTGATCTTGACCAAACCGAAGGTAAGCCGCTCCCGGAGTTTGAAGTCCCCGTGCTCACCGGAGAGGTCAACCAGGCGCTTTTTGCCAGGCTGTTAGACCTGATGAAGCCAAGAGATATCCGGGTGAGCTTTGAGCCCAGACCTCATCTTGAACCGGGGATAAAAGGGTATTACATCCACGGTGAGATATGGGTGCGGCCCGAGGAGCCAAGGGCGCAGCAGCTCAAGACACTGGTTCACGAGATAGCCCACTATTACTCGGAAGGCGTCTTCCGGATACCACGGCAGGATGCGGAAACTATCGCCGAAAGCGCCGCATACGTTGTCGGCGCCCACTACGGCTTCGATACTGGCGTCCGTTCCTTTCCCTACGTGGCGTTATGGGCACGGGACAAGAAGGTGCTCGACCAGAACCTGAACTCTATACGCCGGGTGGCCGGCACAATACTTGAGGAACTGGAGAAGGCAAGATGACAATGCCGACGTTTCAAAATCAAGCAGGTAACCTGATGTACCAACCGCAGCAAACGGAAGTCGTAGTCAAGATGGCGAGGGCGATGCAGGACGGGCAATTGACTCTTCTGGAGACGCAGATGATAGCGGACGCAGGTCTGGCCTTCGGGTTGTCGCTGGTCTTCGGAACGGTCATGGGGGTGCTGATGAGGTCAGTTGTAGCCGAGGCGCTGGAGTCGGAACAGGAAGAGGTGGTCCAGCCGATGATTGACTTCCTGTTGCCAGATACGGAGGTTGACCTCCTCGACAGACTGATAAATGAAAAGAGGAACGACCTCAACTGGGAGAAGTGGCCTGATGGAACCCTCAGCGACGCCAGAAGGGCGGTCTATAAAGACATCCTGGAGGGCTTCGATACCGCGGCTGAGGCGAGGGAGTACGTTGAGGGATTACCTGAGGACACTGCCATCTACACCGCCCGGGGTGACGAGATACCCTTCTCTCTCATCAAGGCGATTATCTCCGATATTGAAAGAAACCCCTGGCTGTCTCCATTCGGGACGGAGCGCCCGGTGAGAAGCTGGCAGCCGCCGCTTCTGCCGCTGGTAATAAAATGCGCCTGGTGCGGCAGGTACCTGGGGGAAAAGGAGCCCTACGAGGACAAGTCGGTAACACACGGCATATGTCCGGAATGCCTGGCAAAATACTTTCCGAAGAAGGACGGCCTGTTGCCCCAAACCTACCGCTCCATTCCTCGGGATGCCCTGAAAAGGATAGCCGGGGAGTATGGCTGGTGGGCAGCCAGGCAAGCCGAGGCTCTTTGTCCGCATGGCGACGTGGCCTGCGTGGAGAGAGAGGCAAGGAGACTTTATGAAGTAACTAAACGGAGGAGAAACACATGATCACGGCTAAACGAAGAGTGTTCAAAGCAGGCGGATCGAAAGCCGTTACCCTGCCGAAGAGTTGCCGGATAGAAGAAGCAGTGACAATGGCCGGCGGCACACGTCTTATCCTGGTTAATACTACGGGACAGATCCGCGAGGGCGACCTGGTCAGGTTTTGCGTCAGGTACCTGGAGCCGATGTTCTGGGACTGGTGGAGACGGGAGCATAAGAAGGGCGCCCATGATGACCTGTCGGATTGGGAAGGAAGACTGTAAATGGTGATTGGACTTAGACCCGTTCGCGGTGGATTTGCCCGCCCTTTCGGTTGCGGTGTGTTCATCAGGGACTTCCTCCTGGGCCTGGGGCCGTTCGGTAGTCCGGAGATAGACCGGGACAAAGGCGCGGTCACTCAGGACATCTTCTACCATTACAAGCTGGCGTTGCACACTGCCTACGCTGAAGAGGCGGCTGACAGCGAGAATAAGCAGAGGATAGACGCGGGTATGCCCATCTACACTCCTGAAGAATACGCTGAGCGGGTTGAACGGTTCCTTCGCCGCCTTCCCTATAAGCTGGTCAAGGCTCGCTACCATAGCTTTCAGAGGTACTTCCACTGGTTAAAACAGCTGGAATGGGTGGAATTGACCGGTGAAGAAGAGCGCTCCACCCTGCAGGAAGAAACCGGTAACCATCCTGACGCTCACCCGCGCCGGCTCTACCGCCTCACCAGGAAGGGCATCGAGGCTTCCGATGATGACTGGTCTCACCCCCAGCGAGTGCTCTATCCCCAGATAGGCGACATGCCCATCGAGGATTACTTCAAGGAAAAGAGACAGGGGCGAAAGTATATCCGGCCGCGAAAGGAGATGCGTTTCCTGAGACCTTTCACCGCCGGCCAGTTTCTCCGGGACTATCTTCACGGGCTGGGACCGGAGGGATCTCTTAACATCGACCCCGATGAGGGCGACTACTCGGAGCACATTTTTTACTATTACAAGGAAGCCCTGCGCCGGGCCTACGCCAGGGACGCCGTTGCCTGGGAGAACGAGCTGCGGATAAGGGAAAAACAGGAGCCTTATACGCCGGATGAATATGCCGAACGCCTGGAGTGGCATCTCGAAAGGATACCCTATAAGCTACACCGCGCCCGGTTTCACAGCTTCTACCGCTATTTCCATTATCTGAAGCAGCTTGGCTGGATCGAGACAACAGGCAAAGAAGAGGAGTCCTATATTCAGAGTCTCGGGTATCCTGATGCGCCGCCGCGCCGGTACTACCGCTTATCTGCGAAAGGAAAAGGGGCTTTAGAGTGGGAATGGTACCGACCGCAACTGACTCTATATCCGGAGTTCGCGCCAGAATATTTCACTCAGATGAACAGAGCGCGAAGGCAGGAAGCTACCACTAAAAGCCAGCGGAAACTCCATGACCTCTCTTCAGACAATCAGTAGCGGTCCCGCCCAACCTACAAGTCAATTAAGACCACCAATGTACGATTCTGGGCCATTGATAATGATTGACTCATACTTAACGCTAAAGGTGGAAGTGAGGGGAACGCCCAATTCATCTTGTCGTGCTTTACTACGTTAGTCAGGTATCGAATATGCAACAAATTGACCCTCCTTACCACGTGTGCCGCAAGGCCCAGCTAGCAGTAGCTCTCCTTATCGTAGGAATGTCGAGGCGAGTTGAAGTAGGAAACCGGAGGTAACAAACAAAACGCCTGTAATCAGCACCGCTTTCCTAGTTGATACCCCATACTGCCTGGGCAATAGCATCACAAACGACAGAATTATAAGAAGGCCTAATGATAATGTCAGAGGAAATATCAAAATTATCAAAGCCAACGGTATCAAATACAACACTAAAGTGGCAAGGGGAAATGAAATAATGCTCGTGATTAGAAGTGCAGTCATCTGTGCACCTTTGGAAAACCCAGACAGAGACCGGTTAATTGGAATTGGAAGCCCTATTCTCATAGTTTCCTGAAATGTCAAAGTTCGTTGGGGCTTGTTCGTCACCAGGCAGTAAAAGGTAATTGTAACTCCAGCCAACCCAACCGCCGCAGTCAAACCAAGCAAGACGTGTAAGGGTACCTCTTTAAATATCTCAAACACACGAAATTGACGCATTGCCCAAAAAGCGAGAACCGTTCCGAATAAGGTCCTAAATAGATAGTTCCACCAAAGCGATCTTGCAGACAATCCGATTGCTTGAGCCTCCTTTTCTAATCGACCGCCCTCAACATCATGGTCAGAGGGTAGCAGTGCCAGTGGCCATGCGACTACCGCGAACAGCTTCACCCAGCCCGAGGCAGTCGTTTTGAGCCAGGACTCTCCACCCTTTCTCCATCTCTCTACGCGCTCAAAGCCTATCAGGATATCGCAGATTTCGGGGCTCGCTAGTATGAAGCCCAGGAATTGTAAGCAAAGACCCAAAATCGGCAACCAGTTAGTAGTCATGTTGAATGAGAACATACCCCTCGCCTTAGTAAGTATCCAACGCTCTCGGGTCTACCGTCTTCAATGTTTTAATGGCTCTCTCTTCGCTCCATTATAGCTCTACCGTCAAGGCGAAGAAAGCTATAACCACTCGATACCTCATTACTTCGATTCCCAAATCTTCTTTTGACGATACACATTGGAGAGGAGAGAGAGAAGAATCGTGCTAGGTTATGAGACTGAACAAAAGCTCTTTTTGTGTGATGATGAAGCTGAACACGCACAAAGCACAAACGCACTTTAACAACTGAATACGGAAGCTCTGACCTGAACGCTTGCCAGAAAGGGGGTAAGCGTGAGTTCAAGCGTAATAGCACCGCCAGCACCAAACGGCGGTAACGGCAATCATCAAGGACATTGTAGCCGATGTCATAAGGTCTGGACACTAAAGGAAAGGCAGGGCGTTTGCCAGTGGTGCGGTAGGTCAGCAACTTGCCAAAGCTCCACGACAAAGCCCCGCAGTATCAAGTCTAGGTCAAACGGAAGGCGAAAGCAAGCTCCAGTCCACAGCAACGGCTATGACCAGCTAGACGGCGAATGGCTAACCTATTATAAGGTAGCTTCCCGATTTAACCGCAAGGCAAAGGTAGAGGACACAGAGGACTTACTCCATACCATAATCTTGACCCTAGCCGTAGCGGAGCG
>JAUYMF010000158.1 GCA_030698765.1 Dehalococcoidales bacterium | reverse complement strand
GGTATCCGGCGTTATGTCTCGGTAGATGGTGGTATGGCGGATAATATCCGCCCCGCTCTTTATGGATCTAAACAGGAGGCGGTGATTGCCAATAAAATGCGAGAGGAAGATACAGAAAAGGTTACTATCTCCGGCAAGTTCTGCGAGTCCGGGGACATTCTCATCAGTGATATCATTTTGCCTCCGGTTTCCGCCGGTGATATTATCGCGGTGCCGGACTGTGGAGCTTATTGCTTACCGGAAGCGATGAATTACAATGGCTCGTTTAAGCCGGCGGTAGTTCTGGCCGGGGGGGGGAAAGCGAGGCTTATCCGACGCCGGGAAACCCTTGAGGACCTGATACGGACGGACCTGGTTTAGATAAGGACAGGAAATTTTAGATTGTGGCAGATAATCGGGCAGGGCAGGGCGGTCTCTTTGCTGCAGCGCAGTCTGGAGACGGGCTCTCTGGCTCATGCTTACCTCTTTGTCGGCCCCACCCACGCGGGCAAGATGACACTGGCGCTGAACCTGGCTCAGGCGTTGAACTGCCCGGCGGAGGAGGTTCCCTGCGGCCAGTGTGTCGCCTGTCAGAAAATAGTTTCAGGCAGGCATGCTGATGTCCAGATTATCGGTCTGAGTCAGGACAAGATCTCATCTGAGACCACCCGTAAGGAAATCGGCATTGACCGGATTAGGGAAATCCAGCATGTAGCCAGCTTACCACCCTTTGAAGGCCGTCACAAGGTATTTATTATTGATGGCGCCGAGTTCCTCTCCACGGAAGCGGCTAACTGCCTGCTGAAGACTCTGGAGGAGCCGGCGGATAAGGTGGTATTCATGCTGTTGACGGCCAATGAGCGGTTTCTCCCGGCCACGGTTGTTTCCCGTTGCCAGCGGGTTGAATTACCGCCCATGGCGGTTGGTGAGGTTGAGGCGGCTCTCGTTCAGGGCCGGGGGGTTGAAGCCCAGCAGGCCAGGCTTCTGGCCAGACTCTCCCGGGGGTGTCCGGGATGGGCGGTATCGGCGCTTGACGGGGCTTTACTTCAGCGGCGGACTGAGCATTTGGACGAGTTGATTGATGTGCTCGGCGCTGATTGCGAGGAGCGTTTTGCTTTCGCTGATAAACTGGTAACCATTTTTAATCAGGACCGGGAGTTGGCGCAGGAACGTTTGAACCTGTGGCTTGGCTGGTGGCGTGATTTATTGCTGGTTAAAGCGGGCTGCCCTGATGATATTGTAAATGTCGACCGGTCAGCCGTGCTGGCTGATATATCTGGAGGTTACAGTCTGGGACAAATTAAGGCTTTCGTGGAAAATATTCAGGCGGCAGGGGAGCAACTCAGGCAAAATGCCAACCCGCGGTTGGCGCTGGAAGTATTAATGCTCAACATACCGGAAGTGAAGGAGTGTCTTGAGGGCAGCCAGGCTGCTTGATTTGAGGTGATTTATGGCTGAGATTGTTGGAGTACGATTCAAGAAGACAGGTAAAGTCTATTATTTTGACCCGGCGGGTATTGATCTTGCGGTGAATGATTACGTAGTGGTCGAGACCGCCCGCGGGCCGGAGTTCGGACAGGTAGTTATTATCCCAGGTCAGGTGCTAGCCAGTGAAGCGGAGAAGCCATCAAAGTCCGTGGTGCGCAAGGCAAACCCTGAAGATATTGAACGCGCCCGGGAATTGGAGGCCAAGGAAAGAGAAGCTCTGGCCGAGTGCGCTAAACTTGTCAGTAAATTTAACCTGCCGATGAAGCTGCTGTCGGCTGAATATAGCCTTGACGGCAAGCGTCTTACCTTTTACTTCGGCGCTGCGGAGAGAGTTGATTTTCGGGATCTGGTCCGTGAGTTAGCCAATCGTTTGAAGGTGAGGGTGGAGCTGCGTCAGACAGGGCCGAGGGATGAAGCCAAACTGATAGGCGGCTGCGGCCGGTGCGGTCGTCAGCTATGCTGCGCCGGCTTCCTGAGCGAGTTTGCCCCGGTTTCCATCAGGATGGCTAAAGACCAGGGTCTGCCCCTCAACCCGATGAAAATATCGGGCTGTTGCGGTCGTTTGATGTGTTGCCTGGGTTATGAGAGTGATTACTACCGTGAAATGAAGGGCAGGTTACCTAAAAACGGTCAAATGGTTGCCACGGCTTCAGGCGAAGCCAAGGTAGTGGGCAATAATCCGCTCAAGGAAACGGTTATGGTGGAATTGGAGAACCAGGCGATTGTGGAATTACCGCTCAGCGAGATTAGCGTTATCGATGAACGGAAACATGAGCAGGGCAAGGTCAGCAAATAGCCTCCAGATACCGTCCTTCAACGAAGAGAGGATACTCGAGGCACAGGGCTACCGCTATATCGCCGGTATTGACGAAGTAGGTCGTGGCGCTCTGGCCGGGCCGGTGCTGGCGGCTGCCGTTATCCTGCCTCGAAACATGCGTAATCCGTGGGTGAAACTGGTCAGAGACAGCAAGATGTTGACGCCGGCAAAGCGAGAGGTATTGTCTGGTCACCTCCATAGAGCAGCGGTAGCCATCGGCGTCGGTGCCGCCAGCCTTGAAATAATTGATACACGGGGTATCGTCAGGGCAACGCAGCTGGCGATGAAACGGGCGGTAGAGCACCTGGCGACACCTCCGGAAGCTTTGCTCATCGACTACGTGCGTCTTCCCGGTGTGGAATTGCCTCAAAAAGGGGTGGTTGACGGGGATAGCCTCTGTATTTCTATTGCCTGCGCCTCTATTATTGCCAAGGTGACGCGTGACCGGCTGATGCGGAAGCTTGACCGGGTTTATCCCGGTTATGGACTGGCCCGCCATAAAGGTTATGGCACTGAGGAGCACCTTGCCTGCCTCTGCCGCCTGGGAGCATCTCCGGTACACCGCCGTTCCTTCCGGCCGGTCAGGGATATGATAATCGAATGAAGCGCAGGAATACCGGTATTCTGGGAGAAAAACTGGCCGGCGCTTTCCTCGAAAAACGCGGGTATCATGTTCTGGAAACCAATTACCGTTGCCCCCATGGTGAAATTGATATCGTTGCCCGTCAAAAAGATTTCCTGGTCTTTATTGAGGTCAGAACCAAAACCAGCCTCGGGATGGGCAGCCCGGAAGAATCAATCACACCGGCGAAGCAGGCAAAAATGAGAGCTACCGCTTTTCACTATTGGCAGACCCATGACAACCTGCCACAGCTCTGGCGCATTGATTTTGTGGCGGTGGAGCTGGATCGCCAGGGAAAACCGTCCCGCATTGAGATTATCGAAAATGCGGTGGGCGAGGATTGAACGTTACTGAATACTTCTGTAAGAATCTTGTATTCGGTTTTTACTGGTGATGTCATTGTGAGCCGGAGGCGAAGCAACTGTCTTGTTTGGGAAGGGTATCCCCCACCTCTCAGATTGCCACGGCGCGGAGTTTACACTGAGCGAAGTGAACGTGCTCCTCGTCATGACAAATAAAACCCAACCAAATGCATCTTTGAAACCGCACATGTTGACGGTTGAAGTCGTAAATTGTAAGATGTTACTATTGCTAAAATAGTGTGTAAATAGCTGATTTTGCTCTATCATTTTCCTTGACAGATAAAGTATTGCTGGCTAAAATTGAGACGGGGTTGTTGGCCGGCAGGGAGCAGATTAATAAGTAGCCAAGGAGGTTAAAGACCAAGTGACTGGTGTGGTTGCGGGTAATAACGAAAACTTTGAGAGCTTGCTCAAGCGGTTTAACCGGAGGGTGCAACAGTCCGGAATCTTGTCGGAAATACGGCACCGTGAGTACTTTGAGAAACCCAGTGTCAAACGGAAGCGCAAAGAAGCCGCCAGAAAGCGTAAAGCGACCCGGGTATCTTTCCGGTAACATCAGGTTAGCTGCGGAATAGTCTAAAGTGGAAGCAGGCTTAAAAGAGCGGATAAATAGCGATCTCAAGCGGGCGATGAAGGACGGAGATACAGTGAGCCGTTCGATTCTCCGTCTGGTTCTGGCTGCAGTTCAGAACGCTGAAATTGCACGGAGAGCACCTCTGGAAGATGGCGATATCCTCGGTATTATCGCCAAAGAAGTCAGACAGCACCAGGAAAGCATTGAAGCCTTCAAACAGGGTAACCGTCAGGACCTGGTGGATAAGGAAGAGGCGGAGATGGCTATCCTGGAAAGGTATTTGCCCCGGCAATTAACACGGGAGGAGCTTATCACTGAAGCCCGTCAAGTTATTGAGGAGGTAGGAGCACAGGGACCGAGAGATAAGGGGAAGGTTATGTCCAGGCTTATTGCTCAGCTTAAAGGCAAAGCGGATGGTCGTGAGATAAATACTGTAGTGACTGAACTGCTTAACAAATAGCGTTGATATGCTGAAATATCATCGGGATATCAGCAGGTCGTTTTTATGTATGAGAGGGGCGTTTTTAGCCCCTTTAGTTGTCTATTGTCCATTGGTTGGTATGCTGGATGCTTAGAGTGGAAGTTTGCCTGAAGAGTAACCTGCCGGATGCCAGGGGACAAGGACTGGCCAGGGACATCCATGACCTGGCAATAACCTCGGTCTCCGATGTGCGCGTTAACGACATCTACTGGCTGGACGCGGAGCTGACAGATGATGAACTGCAGGTGATGTGCCAGCATCTCCTGGCTGACCCGGTGACCCAGGAATACCGTTACCGGTCGGATTTCACCGTTGGGGGAGAAACCAATAATAAGCACCATGCTATTGAGGTCACTTATAATGCCGGGGTCACTGATCCGGTCGAGGCTACCATACTCAAGGCGATCCGTGATTTGGGGATTGACGGTGTCCGGGCGGTTAAGACCGCCCGGCGCTACATGATCCAGGGAAGTCCGGACGAAGGCCAACTGGAAGTTATCTGCAGCCGGCTTCTGGTCAATCCGGTTATCCAGCACGTGGTAAAACCGGGAGAAATCATATTTCCGAAAAATCCTCAGTACCAGTTCCGCTTAACTCAGGTAGACTTTCCGGGACTGGATGATAACGGGTTTCTTGCGCTCAGACGGCAATTCGGTTTTACAGATGCGGAACTTAGAGCCATTATCACTTATTTCCAGGAACAGAAGCGTAATCCCATTGATGTTGAACTGGAAACGCTGGCGCAGACCTGGTCTGAGCACTGTGTCCACAAGACATTCAAAGCTAAAATCTCTATTGATGGAACAACTATTGATAACCTGCTCAAGAGCACCATCGCCAGGGCAACCGGGGAGCTTGGCAAATCATGGTGTCTTTCCGTATTTGAGGATAATGCCGGAGTAATTGATTTTGATGGTCACTGGGCGCTCTGTTTTAAAGTGGAGACTCATAACCATCCGTCGGCCGTTGAGCCGTACGGAGGGGCTTCAACCGGCATCGGGGGGGTGGTGCGTGACCCGCTGGGTACCGGGCTGGGTGCCAAGCCGGTACTGAATACCGATGTATTTTGTTTCGCTCCTCCTGATTATCCCTATGAGAAACTGCCACCTGGGGTTTTACATCCCCGGCGTATTTTTAAGGGAGTTCGGGCGGGAGTGGCTGACTACGGTAACCGCCTGGGAATACCTACTCTTAACGGGGCGATACTCTTTGACGACAGGTATGTCGCCAACCCGCTGGTCTTCTGCGGAACCATGGGACTGCTACCGGTAAAGCTGGCGCGAAAAGGACTCCAAAAGCCCGGCGACCTGGTGGTCGTGGTTGGCGGCAGGACCGGGCGTGACGGCATACACGGCGTGACCTTTGCCTCGGAACAGCTTACCGAGGAATCAAGCGTCGTTTCTTACACCTCGGTACAGATTGGCAATCCTATCGTCGAGAAGAGACTTATCGATGTCCTGCTGCAAGCCAGAGACCTTGGACTGTACCGCCGGATAACCGATTGTGGTGGTGGCGGGCTTTCCTCAGCAGTGGGGGAGATGGCGGAAGAAACCGGAGTACGTGTTTACCTGGACAGGGTACCGCTGAAGTATGCCGGGTTGTCCTATTCGGAGATATGGGTCTCCGAATCTCAGGAACGGATGGTGCTGGCGGTGCCGCCGGAACATATTGCCGAATTAACCGGACTCTTCGCCAGTGAGGGCGCTGAGGCAGCCGTTATCGGAGAGTTCACTGATGACCGGAGATTGCAGCTTTTCTACCATGGGGAACTGGTCTGTGACCTGAGCATGGAGTTCCTGCACCATGGCCTGCCCCAGGTGGAGAAGGAGGCGGTATGGCAGCCGCGGCGCTATCCTGAGCCTGATTTCCCCGTTTCTCCGGATTTGACCGGCGACTTGCTTTCCATCCTGGGCGCCTGGAACGTTTGCAGCAAGGAATGGGTGATACGTCAGTACGACCATGAAGTGCAGGGAGGCAGCGTGCTCAAACCCCTGGTGGGTAAGAATAATGACGGACCCGGCGATGCTGCTATTATCAGGCCGGTGCTCGATTCGGCAATGGGTGCAATCGTGGCCAGCGGTATAAATTCCAGGTATGGCGATATTGACCCTTATTGGATGGCAGCTTCGGCAATTGATGAAGCGCTGAGGCAAATAATCGCCGTTGGCGGTAATCTGCGGAAGGTAGCCCTGCTGGATAATTTCAGCTGGGGCAATACTGACCGGCCGGAGATGCTGGGGGCTTTAGTTCGTGCTGCCCGGGCGTGCTACGATATGGCGATTGTCTATGAGACGCCCTTTATTTCCGGCAAAGACAGTCTTTACAATGAGTTTGAATTTCAGGGTGAGACTATTTCTATTCCGCATACCTTACTCATCTCGGCTATCAGCGTTATGGAGGATACCGGGCGGGCTATATCAATGGACTTCAAGCAAGCCGGTGACCTGGTCTATATTGTGGGTATGACCCGGAATGAGCTGGGCGGTTCGGAATACTTCAAGAATCATGGTTTCACCGGTAATAATGTGCCCAGAGTAGACCCGCGGCGTGCCCGGGAACTGATGGACAGACTGAGTATGGCTACCGGAGCTGGCCTGGTCAGGGCCTGTCATGATTGCAGTGAGGGCGGCATCGGGGTGGCTATCGCGGAGATGGCTTTTGCCGGAGGACTGGGCGCCGTCATCCACCTCAAAGCAGTGCCGCTCGGTGAGCGTTTCGACCGGGATGACTTTATTCTTTTTTCGGAATCGAACAGCCGCTTCCTGGTTGAGGTGTCCCTGGAGAATAAAGACAAGTTTGAAGAGATAATGAGTGGCGTCAGCCTGAAGGCTATCGGACAGGTTACCGATTCTGAAGTACTGGAAATATACGGTTTACGAGGAGAAAAAGTTGTCAGCGCTTCCCTCGGCGAGCTAAAGGATTCCTGGCAGAAACCACTAAAGTGGTAAGGTCTGAAAATGGCAAAGGTAAAAGTACTGGTAGTACGTGCCCCGGGGGCAAACTGCGATGCGGAGACAGCGTTTGCCTTCCAGCAGGCGGGGGCAGCCGCTTCCCTGGTGCATATTAACCGCCTGATCCACGGTGAGGAGCGGTTGGCTGACTATCAGATAATGGTTATCCCCGGCGGGTTTACTTATGGTGACGATGTCGCCGCCGGGAAGGTGCTGGCGAATGAGCTAAAGCTGAAGCTTGGTGATGACGTGCGGAGGTTTGTTGAGGAAGGTATGCTTGTTATGGGCATCTGTAACGGCTTTCAGGCGCTGGTCAAAGCCGGTTTTCTGCCTGAACTATCGGCTGAGACCATGCCGCAGGTGACCTTGGCCACCAATGATTCGGGTAAGTTCGAGTGTCGCTGGGTATATCTGGGGGTGAACCGCCAAAGCCCCTGCGTATTTACCCGGGACATGGATAGCCTGTACCTGCCGGTAGCCCACGGTGAAGGTAAGCTGGTGGCTCTTCCCGGCGCTTTATTATATGCGAATGTAGTTCTTTACTACACGGATGAGCGGGGGAATAGCAACGTGGGTTATCCGCATAATCCTAATGGTTCATCGGGAAACGTTGCCGGTATCTGCGATAGTTCGGGGCGTATCTTTGGCTTGATGCCGCATCCTGAGCGTCACATTCGCGGTACTCAGCACCCGCGGTGGACCAGGTTAAGTCCCCGGGAGCATGGAGACGGTTTCCAGGTTTTCCGGAACGCCGTGGAATGGATAGAAAGACTGTGAGCATGGCATAGCGCGTTTTGGTATCGAAATTCTTTTATTCTTGATTACGGGCGCGCCTGTACATTGACAAATAATACTTAAGCTGTATACTTTTAAGTAAGAGGTATACAATGCCGAATTGTCCTAACTGTGGTCAAACGACGGAGAGGACCGGGGATTGGGCTTGCCCCTGGTGTGGTTACCCGTTGCTGGCTAAATCCTATAAGAGGATACCGAAGACCTACCGGCAGTTGAGAGAAGAAAGACCTGAAAGCCGGAGGCCGCAGGTTCATGGTGAGGTTAACGAGGTCTTACCCGAGGATGAGGTCACGGCGGTAACCCCGGAACCGGAAGCTGAACCAGTCGTGGAACCTGAGGTTGAGTTTTCCCCGGAACCTGGGCCGGAGGCAGCGGGAGAGCCTGAAGAGGTCGCCGGGGCTGAGGTTGTTACTTCTGAGGCAGAACCGGTTGCCGGAACTGTACTTGAACCAGCCTCGGAGCCGGAGGCAGCGGTAGAGCCTGAAGTTGAGCCGGACATAGAACCTGAGCCAGTCGCTGAAGCTGGACCGGCGGTCACGGCTATGGATATAACCGTCGAAGAGCTGGTCTCGGCTTATGAGACGGAAGGGACAGCGGCTGACGCCAGATTCGCCGGTAAGGTGCTTAACATAACGGGAGTAGTCGATAGAGTAGAAGTCAAGTCCGCAATCGACGTTTATTATATTAACCTTGGCAGCGCGGAGAGGGATCTGGGGCAGGGAGTCCGCTGCGTATTTAGCGGGCAGAACGGGATTGCCCTGGCCAAACTGGACATAGGTCAAAAAGTGACCGTGCAGGGTAGATATGATGGTTCGATAATGGATATTGCCTTGAGAAACTGTATTCTGCTTCGCCAGTAGATCCCTCTGATATACTGCCTTTGCTTTAACTTGATAAAAGCCCTTTGCTACTTGTGGTGCACCGCAAATAACGTTATTATATGCCCTTCGCCCCATTCCGGCCCAGTATCAGGTACGGGACAAGATTTGTCTGCATGGTTATCGGGCATACTGACGAAGCGTTAGAAACACTGCACTGGATGTTATATCGGGTTCCCGCAGAACCTTCCCCTCAATCAAGATAACCAAGTTCACCTGTCCGGTATCTAACTGGCTGCCCGGACTATAATTGACAGAGCTTGAGTGATATAATTGGGTAAAGGCACATAACCGGAGATAGCCATGATTGAGGCAATGCTCTACCAGAAATTGCCGGATTCCAGAGTCCAGTGTCATATCTGCCAGTGGAATTGCCGTATAGCTCCGGACAAATATGGCGTCTGCGGCATGTACCAGAACAAAGGTGGGATTCTATATAACCTGAGCTATGCTGTGGTCTCGTCGATGGCGGCTGACCCGGTAGAGAAGAAGCCGTTATTTCACTTCTTCCCCGGCAGCCTGGTTTTTTCCTTGGGCAGCATCGGCTGTAACTTCCACTGCAAACACTGCCAGAACTGGGAAATCTCTACGGTTGATAATCGGACAGGGTGGCGGGGCTGTCAGGAGATGCAGCCTCAGGAAGTCGTGGAAATGGCAAAACGTTACCGGTGTCGGGGCATCGCCTGGACGTATAATGAACCCAGCATCTGGTTCGAATATACACTGGATTCCGCCAGGCTGGCCAAGGAAAATGACCTCTATACCGTTTACGTCACCAACGGTTACCTGACTGCCGGGGCGATGGATGAGATTGGGCCTTATCTCGATGCCTGGCGTGTTGATATTAAAGGCTTTTCCGATGCCTTGTATCGTGACCTGGCCAGGGTGCCGCACTGGCGGGAGATACTTGATGTCACCATTCGGGCTAAAGTCAAGTGGCAGATGCACGTTGAAGTGGTGACCAATATCATCCCCACTCTGAACGATGATGACCCGCAGCTTGAGGGTATTGCTCACTGGATACGGGATGAGCTGGGCGAGCTGACACCGTGGCATGTCACCAGGTTCTATCCCTATCATAAGCTTACTCATCTGCCTCCAACCCCCTTATCAACTCTGGAGCACGCCTGTGAAATCGGGCGGAAAGCCGGCCTTAAATTTATCTACACCGGTAATGTTCCCGGTCAGGGTAATGAAAATACCGTCTGCTATTCCTGTGGTAAACTTAACGTGGAGAGGTCAGGCTATCGTACGGAGATAGTAGGGCTGGAAGATTCAAAATGCCGGTTCTGCGGAGCGGATCTCAATTTCAGAGGCAATTAGCTGAAGGCAGGTTGCGATGGTCAGGAACGCGGTAGTTGCCGGACAGTTTTATCCGGAGTCACCGGAACAGCTCAGGTCGCTGATTCAGGGGATGGTTGATGAAGCGGCGGTGAAGGAGGAGGTGATCGGGGCGCTCTCTCCTCATGCCGGCTATGTCTACTCGGGGCCGGTGACAGGCGCCGTTATCTCCAGGATCAAATTCAAGGACACCTTTATCATTATCGGCCCCAGTCATACCGGCAAGGGGAAGCCATTTAGTATCATGACCGAGGGTGCCTGGAAGACGCCCCTGGGCGATGTGGAAATTGATTCGGATCTGGGTAAACAGATTCTGGCTTCGTCCAGATACCTGAATGAAGACCATCTGGCCCATCAATATGAGCACTCCATTGAGGTACAGCTCCCGTTCTTGCAGTATTACAGGCCGGACATCAAGTTTGTGCCCATTATCCTTTCTTATGCCGGTGGGACTGTTTATCAGGAAATCGGCAGGGAGATAGCCAGAGCGGTCAAGGAATCGGGTAAAGAAGTGGTAATTATCGCCTCCAGTGATATGACCCACTACGAATCGCAGAAATCGGCGCGGCGGAAGGACACGGCGGCGATAGAAGCCATGCTTGATTTGAACGAGGACGAACTGCTCAAGCGAGTCCAGGAACTGGATATATCAATGTGCGGTTACGCTCCGGCGGTAAGCCTTATCTCCGCGGTTAAGGAACTGGGAGCGGGCAGGGCGGAACTGGTAAGATACCAGACCAGCGGCGATACCACCGGTGATTATTCCAGCGTGGTGGGTTACGCCGGAGTAATCATGATAGCGATGTCTCCGCTGGCAAGACTGGCTAAAGAGACGGTGGAGTCCTATATCCGTGAAGGTAAGACCCTCCGCCTCAAAGAGCTTACTCCCGAGATGAAGGAGAGGGCCGGAGTTTTTGTTTCCATTCACAAATCCGGCGAATTACGGGGCTGCATCGGTACCTTCGAGCCGGCCATGAAAAATGTGGCTGAGGAAATAATAGCTAACGCCATCAGCTCGGCAACCAGAGACCCTCGCTTCCCGCCCGTCTCCCCTGCTGAGCTTAGAGACCTTGACTACAGTGTAGACGTGCTGACTGATCTCGAGCCGGTTGATAGCCAGGAGCAGCTTGACCCTGAGAAGTACGGCGTCATTGTCGAATGCGGCTACCGGCGCGGCCTGCTTCTCCCCGACCTTGAAGGGGTGGAGAGCGCCGGGCACCAGATTGATATCTGCTGCCAGAAAGCGGGAATAAAGCCTGGTGAGCCGGTCAAGCTCTACCGCTTTGAGGTCAAGAGGTATAAATAGGGACACAGGGGGTGAGGATGGAAAAATTACTAAAACAAAGGAGGTTTAGATGATAAAAGAGTTGATAGTACAGAACCGGACCTGCCGCAGGTTTTACCAGGATACCCCGGTTGAACTTGAGACGCTGCATGAACTTGTTGAACTGGCCAGGCTCTCGGCGTCGGCGGCTAACAAGCAGCCTCTGAAATACGTTCTATCCTGTGAACCGAAAAAGAACGCTGTGGTATTTTCCTACCTCGGCTGGGCGGCGCAGTTCAAGGACTGGCCCGGCCCCGTGGAAGGGGAACGGCCGTCAGGCTATATCATCATGCTTCTTGATACGGAGATAAGCAAGGACGTTAACTGTGACCACGGCATCGCCGGACAGAGCATTCTGCTGGGCGCCCGGGAGAAGGGACTGGCGGGCTGTATGCACGCCTCGGTAAATAGAAAAGCCCTAAGTAAGGCGTTGGAGATACCGCCGCGCTATGAGATACTGCTGGTGCTATCCCTGGGTAAGCCTAAAGAGGTGGTGGTGATTGATACTATTGAGCCCGGCGGCGACTACCAGTACTGGCGTGACGGTGAAGGCATGCACCACGTACCCAAGCGGCGGCTGGAGGATATCATCATCGGCTAGTGGTCTGGTGGATGCTGGCCGAATGAAGACGGATGATGGCAAGAGCGCCCGGCAACCGTACGCTAACCCTATCTGATGAAGAGCGGGGGATTTATCGTCGCAGCTTGTTGAAGGTGGGGGGGGCGTTATCACCGGAGCAGGTGCTCAACCGCGTTATTAATCAGGATATTTTCGAGGTAATCGACTTCCTGCCTTCGGGATTTGTCGACCTTCTTTTTGTTGACCCGCCATATAACCTGTCCAAAACTTTCGGTGGCGCTTCTTTTAAGCAAAGGTCAGTGCCGCAATACATGGACTGGATGGATACCTGGCTGGCAAGCATGGTAAGGCTGCTCAAGCCCACCGCCTCGATATATATTTGCGGGGACTGGCGTTCTTCGTCGGCCATTCAGTCGCTTTGTGAACGCTATTTTGTGGTCAGAAACAGGATTACCTTTGAAAGGGATAAGGGGCGAGGAGCCAGGAACGACTGGAAAAACAACTCTGAGGATATCTGGTTTTGCACGGTATCTGACCGCTATTTTTTTAACGCCGAGGCAGTAAAGCTGAAGAAAGCGGTTATCGCTCCGTACCGGAAGGATGGCGCGCCCAAAGATTGGACTGATGGAAAAGATGGAAAGCATCGCTTGACCTACCCGTCAAATCTGTGGACTGATATTACAGTCCCGTTCTGGTCAATGCCGGAGAACACCCCCCACCCGACTCAGAAACCGGAGAAGCTGCTGGCCAAGATCGTTCTGGCCAGCTCCCGGGCAGGGGACGTTGTTTTTGACCCTTTCGGGGGGGTGGGGACGTCCGCCGTGGTCGCCAGGAAGCTGGGCAGGAATTTTGTGGCAGTGGAAGTGCATGAAGAATATTGTCTTTATGGGCAGAAGAGACTGGCGATAGCAGAGCGGGACCCTGTAATCCAGGGATACGCTGACGGCGTCTTCTGGGAGAGAAACTCGTTTAAGCGAAGTAATGGGGGGAAGCGGTGCGTGTCACGAGAGAGCCGGAAGCGTTACCCATCCAATGACATATAAGAGACATTAATCCTCAGCGGCATCAGGACGAACTTCAGGGATGGACTGGAATTTTCGTAATATATGCCCCTACTGTCTACCAGGCCATCCGCCGTCTGATTACCACCCAGCTGGCCAGCCCGATAAGGATTACCGCGGCAATGATACCAATGATGAGCCACCATGGGGTTGAAGGGTTAACAGGCGCCAGCGCTTTCACGGTAAAGGCGCCGGACAGATTATCAATAGCCACAGTATAAGTCCCGGCGGCAGCCCTCCTGGCGGCGAAGGAGACCACCTGACTGGCGCCGCCGGCAAGGGTTACGCTCCTGGTTTCTTCAGTCGCATTATTTATCTTCAGGGCTAACTGGTAGCTCTCAGTGAGCCCACCGGTATTGGTGACGGTGACCCTGATAGTCACGGTTTCGCCACTGCTCACTTCAGCGGGAGATACAGACAGACCACTGGTGGTGAAGGCAGCCGGAACAGAGGGCCCTGACGGCGCTCTAACGGTAAAGGTATCGGACAGACTGTCAATAGCTACAGTATAGGGCCCGGCGGCGTCCCTGTTGGCAGTGAAAGAAACCACCTGACTGGCGCCGCCGGCCAGGGTTACGCTCTTGGTATCTTCGACCACATTATTTATCTTCAGGGATAACTGATAGCTCTCAGTGAGTCCACCGGTATTGGTCACCGTGATCTTGATGGTTACGGCTTCACCGCTGTTCACCTCGGCGGGGGATACGGTCAACCCGCTGGTAGTGAAGGCAGCCGGGATGGAAGACACTGGCTGCATGGCAAGAATGGCGAAGGGGGTGAAGTGGCTTACCGGCGCCGAAATTGTGTGGGTTGCCGTGTTGATAACAGCACCATCGAGTATTACCCACTCACCGGTAGCTTGATTCCACCAGGCAATGGCCAGGTCTTCTTCACTAACTCCTGCCGGTATATCAGCCGGGTTATAGGTGAGAGAAAGTGTAATCGGTGGGTCAAAGGTAGCCCCGTCCGGTCCGAGGTCATAGGTTGAGCCAACGAAATTGGCGTTAGACGGTGGTCCCGGTGGGTCTACGATGATGGTTATGCTTAGCTGTGTCAGGCGGTTACCTGCCTGAGTCCTGCCGATAGTGCCAGTTGTGATGTTCAGATTTGCGTTACCGTTAGACGATTGGGCAGTAACAGTCCGTGTGAAGACCCCGGTATCGGAGGTAACGCTTGATATATTGGTAACCCCCGGTGTCACCACTATCACCGAAACACCGCCACCGCCACTACTGTCACCATCATCATCGTCTTCTTCTTCGGAGATTGTGAACTGGCTGCTGGTCTGAGTAAAGGTCTGGCTATCCTGTGCCGTAATCTTGGCATCGACCTTGTAGCCGCCCTCCGGCCAGTTTGAAGGTGGTGTCCAGTTGATGTCATAAGTTATTGAAGTGGTGCCTGTCCCGGTGGAATATCCGTAGCCTCCGACTACCGCAAATGTGTAACCGGCGCCTTGCCATTCAACATAGCCAGCGCCGGAGGTGAAGTATTCCCACATAGAATCAGGGGTAGCCTTGATCAACGCGGTGGTGCCGGTTCCGCTGGAGGCATAGCTGCCATAACCTGTTGACCCCAGGGCCAAATCGGTATACTGGTCATAATATGTGGCGGAATTGGCGGTATTATAGATTTTTAAATCAATGTTCTGTATGGGCAGAAGTTCACTATCCGCAATGCTGATTTTTACCTTGAAGGAATAGGTGCTGCCGAGGGTTCCACTTGACGGGAAAGTTGGAAAACTGATATCCAGCGCCTTGACCGGCAGGGGCGAAGAGAACCAAAGCGATGCGGCCACAGTGCCGACCAGTGTTACAGCCAGCGCTGCCCTGGCGAATTTCTTGAAACTTATTGAACGCGCTTTCCCCTGCTTAACGGAGGAGCTTGCTTTATGAATGCTTCTTGACCTGAGGAGTTGCAGGGTCTCCTGGTTTTTCAGCATCTGGGCGATATCATCGGGGATCTTGCCCGCTAATAGCATTAACTCATCAGCATCAGCCTTTAAGGCCTCGGCCAGCCTCAGAACTACCTTTTCACTGGGGGGAGGCAACGTGCCACCCTCAATCTTGCTCAGGTAAGTGAAATCAACCCCGACCAGGTCAGCAAGCTCCCTCTGGCTAAAGCCAGCCTGCTTCCGTAGTTCTTTTAGTCTCTCGCCGAAATCTCTATTTTTCATAATAATAAATAATAATTACACAACGTCTTGCGGGCAATATACAGTATGTTGAGTAAAAAGTCAAGGCTTTTTTGCATTATTATTTTATACTGGTAAAAATGTTGAGTAAAAAGTCAACCGGGCTACTTAAGACGGTAGACATTCGGAGCTACTTCTATCAGGTCAGGATTATTGCTGCTATAGACTACATTCCCCTTCATTCCTTCATAAACACGGGTATAGATGAGAGTGATCTCGTTTTCTCTCAGGAACCCCGAATCACTGCTCCCATCACGGATAAAAGAATAAGCTTCCTTATCTTTAGCGAAAGGGGCCATGTGTATTCGGGTGTAGATATGCTTTCCGGTTAGAGCGGTGAAAGCGGTCGCCTTCCACGGGTCGAGCAATGCTATCTTGCCGTTGTCCTCAATATTTTCGTTAATCCAGACGAAGGTCTGGAAGTCCTCTTTATCAATCATATAATAGTAAGGAGTAGCCAGGCGTCCGGGGATAACTGCCAGCAATATTATGATGATAAGCGCCAGGGACAAGAGTCCACCCAGGTATTGATTAAGGTAGCGAGTAATGGAGGGTGATTTGAGCCAGGCACTTAACCTTTCCGGCAACTTAAGGTGCCTGATCCCCGTCAGTCCGGCCCCGGCGATAATGCTGGCTATCAAAAGCATATACATCAATCCCCGCTCGTACATTATGGATACACCGTAATTGAACGTGAAAAATGTTACCAGCATCAGGAGCAGTGCCAGCAATCCCAGTATCAGGCCGTAGTCCGCGCGCTTTCCGCGCATTGCCAGGTAGAAAGCGCCCAGCAGGCAAAATGCTATGGGTAGATAGCCATAGACAATAAAGAGCTGGGGTAGCTGGACGAACTCCGTATGAGGCTGAGCGTTAAATAAGCTTCTGGCCGTGGGCAGGAGCAGCTCAAAGATCCAGGGGAAAGTTACCAGGAAAGGAAGGGAAAGCGCCAGAGCTAACCCCAGGCTGTGCTTGAAGTTACCCTTTAGATTGAGTAGGATATAGGGAGTAAGCACAATAATCGGACTGATTGCTGAGGGAGCGTGTATCGCTAGCAGAAAAGAGATAAGGATAAAAAGTACCAGATAAGACCGGATGGTTCTAAAGTTAAATGCGACGAAGAGGATGAGAGGGGTAAAAAGCAGTCCCATAGATACCGGAACCAGGAAAGCGGGACCCAGTATCCCTACTGTGGTCGGTATCAGGCAGGCGAAGAAGGCGGCTTCCAGTCCAAATCCTTCCCGCCGGGCTAAAATATAGACGGAAAGCACGGTAATCATAAAAATAATGCCCGGGAAGTACCTGAAGATGCTCATCCAGGAGAGACCGCTCAACTGCTGGAATACGCCCCAGAACATCTGGAAGCTGGCTTCCAGATTGGAACTTAGACTTACTACTGACTGTCCGAAGAAAGGGTCGATGATGGTAATGCTGCCTTCCTCAATAATGGCACTGGAGCGGGCCAGATGGACCCATTCATCAACGTGGAGCGGATAGGGATAGTTTTGGTGCGGAATAAAGGCAATATAGAAAGCCAGACCGAGTACGGGCAGCAGCAACAGGTAATCGAGTCGAAGAATTCCGCGGTCATTATCGAATAATTTCATTTCTTTTCCGGGCTAAACTGGATAGAGAGGCAGACAGGTCATGGAATGGCTAGCTCCAATCAGGGGACTCATCGAACTTGTTTTTCCTTTCCTCGAACGCTTGCCTGCTATCAGAGTAGCCATAGCTTTCCTGCTGGTGTTCTTTTTACCGGGACTGTCCTGGACTGGCGTTTTATTCCGGCAGATAAATATCATCGAAAGAGTGGCGCTCTCTTTTGGCTTATCGATAGCTATCGTCACCCTCAGTATCCTTTTCGCTAACAGACTCTTTGATACCGGAATCTCCGGGTTTAACTCCTTGATGGTCATCTTGACGGTTACTATTGTACCCGCAGTCGTCTATTATCTCAATAGGCTTATCGGAGGAAGGAAAGAAAGCGAAGAGTAGTATGACAGGGCGCGCATAAGTAATCATGACAGTGAAGAGATATGATGTAGTCGTCATCGGTGGCGGGCCGGTAGGTAGCCAGGTGGCTTATCAACTGGCTAAAATGGGACACAGCATTGCGGTACTGGAGCGAAAAAAGAGCCTGGCCGAACCGGTCTGCTGTACCGGTATTATCAGTCAGGAATGTGCCAGCGCCTTTGCCATCAGTGAGAGCGTTATTTTGCGGCGGGTCAATAGCGCCCGAATATTTTCGTCTTCAGGGCAAATGCTCCGTCTATGGAGACCTGAACCACAAGCCTGTATCGTGGATCGGCCGGCCTTTAACGCGGCATTAGCCAGCCGGGCACAGAGCGCCGGGGCGGAATATGTTCTGGACGCTCTGGTTAATGACCTGGAAGTCGGCAGTCATGGTGTCAGCATCGAGATAGCTTCTCAGGAGGAAGCCAGACTTTTTGAAGCGAGGGCAGCGGTTATTGCTACGGGCTTTGCTTCAAAGCTGATTGAAAAACTGGGACTGGGTAAGATCAATGATTTTGTTATGGGAACTCAAGCTGAGGTAGAAACGATAGGAGTGGATGAAATAGAGGTCTATATGGGGAAGCAGATAGCGCCGGATTTTTTCGCCTGGCTGGTGCCAACTTCACCGGGCAGGGCTTGGGCAGGACTACTAACCCGGCGCGCTCCCGGGGACTATTTGAGAAAGTTCATGTCCTTCCTGTTAGACCGGGGGAAGATAGCTTCAGGCAAAACCGCACTTAGTTACGGCGGGATTCCGGTAAAACCACTGGCGAAGAGCTATGGCCACCGTCTGATAATTGCCGGCACCGCCGCCGGGCAGATAAAACCGACCACAGGCGGCGGCATCTACTACGGGCTGTTATGCGCTGATATCGCCGCCAATAATTTGCACCGGGCATTGGAAAGCGGTAACCTGTCCGCCGGAAATCTAGCCAGATATGAAACAGACTGGAAAAGAAAACTTGGGCAGGAATTAAGGACGGGTTACCGGGCACGGAAGTTTTACGAGCGGCTGAGTGATATTCAAGTTGACCATATATTTGATATAATGAGAATGAACGGTATTGTGGAGACCTTATTGAAGGAAGATGATTTATCCTTTGATTGGCATGGCGGGGCAGTATCAAGACTGTTAAGACATCAGGCATTATCCACAGCCTTTAAGATAATGAAACTTCCATTTTTACCGGAAAGAAAGAACTAACAGATCAGGCACGCTTGAGGAGGTATCTACAAGGATGAGCAGTCAGGAATTAAGTTTGGGTGACGCAGCCGGTCAATATTTAGTCGGGCTACCCCCCGAAAAGAGGGGGCCATGCCAGCCGGATATATATCGCTTTGTCCGCTGGTTCGGAGAGAAACGGCCTTGTTCCGGCCTGACGCCGGCTGAGGTAGCCAACTATGCGCAGCGGTTATCGGCATCGGATACTGATTATCTGAGAAGGCTGGAAGTGATAAAGGCTTTCTTAATATCCGCCAGGAAAAAGGAATGGAGCAAGGTCAATCTGGCTGTACACCTCAAGGCCCGGAAAGAAAGAAGCAGACGCCGGATTTCTTCGAAACAAGGTACAGCGATACAAGCAAACAATATCCTTCTTACTGCTCAAGGATACCATGACATGGAAAGCGAGCTGGAGACGCTACGCAATAAGAGTTCTGAACTTATTGACGAGATACGCAGAGCCGCTGCCGATAAAGACTTCCGGGAAAATGTGCCTCTACAAGCTGCCAGAGAGCAGCGCGGCCTTTTGGAAGGACGAATTATTGAACTGGAAGCAACCTTAAAGTCGGCGGCGATTATTGACAAGACGCAGTCTACTACACGCAAGGTAAGCGTCGGGGACAGTATCGTTATTTGCGACCTGAGTTCCGGGGAAGAGGTGTGCTATACGCTGGTCAGCACGGGAGAAGTAAATCCTGCCAAAAGCAAGATATCCCATGTCTCCCCAATAGGTAAGGCTCTGATTAATAGAGATGAAGGGGAAATAGTGGAAGTAGTTGCCCCCGCCGGTAGGGCGCGTTACCAGATAAAGAAGATTGAACGCTAGCCTGATTGACGGTATCTGTTCGCGGACTGCGGACGCTTAACATAATCCTGGGCGGCCGTAATCACAAAAGCCGTATACAGTCACTGAACCATCATTTTATGATATACTGATAATAAATATATCAGGTATACAGCGGTATTGCATCTTGATAAAATTACCGGACCGGAAGGAGATGACGATGACGACCGAACAGGATAGAACCCTCGACGCCGTTAAGACTGCGATACAGATGGAGATAGACGGCAAAGAATTCTATCTTAAGTCCAGCCGGGAGAGCCGGAACGAACTGGGCAAGGAATTGTTCAAGTCACTGGCGGCTGAAGAGGATATCCACCGGCAGAAGTTCGTTGAAGTGTATGAGGCTCTGCGCAGTGAGAATAACTGGCCGGTAATTATACTGCAACCTGAGGCCGGCAAGGGGCTGAGAACCTTATTTTCCAGGGCAGCCGAGGAGCTTGGCTCAAGCATAAAGGCAGCAGCTACCGAGTTGGATGCTATCCAGACAGCGATGAATATGGAAAACAAATCCTATGATTTCTACAAGAGCCGGGAGGAGAAGGCCAGTTACGAAATAGAGAAAAGCTTCTATCAGAGTATCGCGGCTCAGGAGAGTCGTCATTATCTGATCCTGCTCGATTATTACGAGTATCTCAAAGACCCAGCAGAATGGTTCGTCAAGAAAGAACACCCGTCACTGGATGGCGGCTAACAAGCGGTAGAGTTACAGGAAAACGAAGAAAGTGATGTCGTTTGGATGAATACTAAAGCTCTACACAAGTTAGGTTACGGGATGTACATCGTGGGGAGCCGGAAAGGTGACCGGCTCAATGCCCAGGTTGCCAATACCGTATTCCAGATAACCTCCGAGCCGCCGACTATCGCCGTAAGCATCAATAAAGACAATCTGACCCACGAATTTATCAAGGCCAGCCGGGTCTTTTCCGCCTCCGTGCTCTGTGAGGATACCCCCCTCTCATTCATCGGCCGCTTTGGCTTCAAGTCGGGACGGGATATCAACAAACTGGAGGATATCGATTATAAGATAGGAGTCACTCAGGCTCCGGTAATCCTCGATAGTGCCGTCGCCTACCTGGAGGCAAGAGTAATCCAGGAAGTGGACGTCGGCTCACATACCATTTTTATCGGTGAACTCGTTGATGCTGATATTGTCATGGACAAAGCCTGCATGACTTATGATTATTATCATCAGATTAAACGAGGCAGCACTCCCAGGTCTGCCCCCAGCTATGTTGAGGAGAAAAAAGTAATGACACCTGAAATGGTCAAATACGAGTGTACTGTGTGTGGTTATATTTATGACCCTGAGCTGGGAGACCCTGATTCCGGCATTAAACCGGGGACCCTTTTTGAAGCATTACCAGACAACTGGGTATGTCCTGTTTGTGGAGCCAGTAAAGACCAGTTTAAGAGACTGGGATAGATAAAGAATCACGAATTTGATACATTATGACTCTGTTAAACGGTAGCTTCACATTCTATTAGGAGTAGGCTTAACAATATACATAAAGGGGGAAACAAATGCTGAAAATAGCGGCCAAAACCAAGTTGAATCCTGAAGATGCGATTAAGAGGGCGGTAGATTTCTTCGGCCCCAAGGGTTACGGACTGAAGGTCAAGCAGCAGAACCCTGATTGTGCTTCCTTTGAGGGCGGGGGGGGGGGTGTTGAAATCTCTACCTGCGTTGAGAAAGGCGTAACCTCTGTTGAGCTGGAATCACGGGAATGGGATAACCAGGTCAAAGAATTTATCACCAAGATTCACTGACCGCATATAAGTAGTCTGCTCAGTAAAAACGGAACTGGCGCCGGCTGGACAAAGAAAAAACCTGGTGGTATTATGGAGTTTAGCTTAATCCCCTTAAGCCACCTGAATTGTGTCATGGCCGTAAATCAGTAATTGGAGGTATAGAAGATGGCAAACCAGAAAAAGGGAGCAGCCACCAAGGTATCAGCAGCATTACTGGATTTATTAAACCAGGCGATAGCCAGGGAACTACAGGTTGTCATACAGTATATGTGGCAGCATGTTCAGTGGGGTGGAGTCAAGGGGTTTGCGGTGCAGGGCGCCCTGAAGTCAACGTCCATAGCGGAAATGAAACACGCTGAATCTATTGCCGAAAGGCTTTTTTATCTTGGTGGGGTACCAACAACCAAACCGACCCCGATCTTCGTTGGTGATACCCTTAAAGAAATGATAGAGAAAAACGTACAGGACGAGGAAGGCGCGATTACACTCTACAAACAAATTATAGAATTAGCCCGAAAAGAGGGCGACGAAACCACCAACAGGTTGTTCAGGGAGATATTACAGGAGGAAGAAGAACACCACGACCTATTTATATCCCTGCTCGAAGAGATCTAAACCTCAAGACAGGGTTAAATACAGGATTAGTTATCATCCCGCCTCAAGCATTTACCTGTAGTAACTTTCGCTTTGAGGCGGGTTCTTCTTTATGGGGGAGGTATTCTCTATCAGGCCGGCTCCCCGTCAAATCACTCTCCAGTCATTGGTGTAAACGTTCATCTTTCTGCCTCTGACGGAGCCAACCATGGTGATGCCCAGGCTATCAGATACCTTCACCCCTAGGCTGGTCGGTGCTGATATCGAGATAATGATAGGGATAACTCTCTTGGCTACTTTGTTCAGTATCTCTGAGGATATCCGTCCGCTGGTGATTACTATCCGGTTATCGGTAGGTATATCTTCCAGGAAACACTGCCCAAAAATCTTATCAATCGCGTTATGCCGGCCGATGTCCTCACCGAACACCAGTATATTTTTCGTATCGCAGAGAGCGGCGCTATGAACGCCATGGGTGGCCAGATAAAGCTGAGAGCCGTGCTGGAACTCGTTTACCAGGGCAAATATTTCATCGGCTGATATTTTTAGCTGCGATTCGACTTTTGGTATGGCAGCGTCGACGGCGCGGAAGAAGGTGGTACCGGCGCCGCAACCGGAGGTCAACATTCGTTTTGAGAGGACTTCCTGGGTGAAACCCTTATCCTCTGTGGTCTCAATGCGGACCAGTCCTCTCCGCTCATCAACCAGCAGCTTTTTGATTTCGTCCTTACTGTCCAGTAATCCCTCCGAGTAGAGGAAGCCGACAGCCAGCGCTTTAAGGTTCGCGGGAGAGCAAAGTATGGTCACCAGTTCCTGGTTGTTCAGGATAATGGTCAGCGCCGATTCCCGGGCAACCGTCTCCTCGACGCTGGTTCTATTGCTGTCTTCTCTGCTAAGTCGAACTATTGAGAATTTCTCGACCGCATTCTCAATCTCAATCACTGTCAGCTCTCCTTATCTCATCTCCGGCCCTGACGGAGCCACCGCGGATAACCCTGGTAAATACCCCTTCCTTGGGCATGATACACTTGCCTACCTGGCGGAAGATAGCACAGCCGGTGTGGCAGTCCTTACCAATCTGGGTAACCTCCAGAAGTACTTCTTCACCGACGCTGACCTCAGCGCCAACTGGTAATGAGACCAGGTCGATGCCTTCAGTAGTCAGGTTTTCGGCAAAATCACCGGGGTGGACATCAAAGCCCATCTCTCTCATTTTAGCGATGCTTTCAAGGGCAATCAGGCTTACCTGGCGATGGCTGGAACTATCGGCATGAGCATCACCCACCATACCGTAGGCTTCTTTAATAATACCCTCGGGTATTGGCTCTTTTCTGATACCCACTTTTTCGCTCTGGCAAACGGCGATTATTCTGGCCATGCTACTATCTCCCTGCTTTTTCTATCCTACCACTACATAATACCATATCTCCCTGATACAGAACCACCGTCTGCCCGGGGGTGATTGCCCTCTGAGGGGCTTCAAATTTAAGGTGAATCCGGCCTGCGGCCATCGTTTGTACCAGTGCCGTTGCTCCCATGTGCCGGTATCTTATCCTGGCCTTAACCTCAACGGGTTGCTCTAATTTTTCGACGGCTATCCAGTTTACCTCCGAGGCAACAAGCTCGTCCTGATATAACCCCTCTCTACTTCCCACAATGACGGCATTTTCCCCCTGGTCAATACCGGTCACATAAAGCGGTTCCCCGGCGGAGATGCCCAGTTTCTTACGCTGGCCAATGGTATAAAAGGGAATCCCCCGGTGCTCACCGAGGATATTTCCACGGTCATCCATTATCGGCCCCGGTAGCATGGCTCCCATCAGGGCAGAATAGTCCCCGGCGATAAAATCCTGGCTTTCCGCCTTAGCGCCAACGGCTAATCCGAACTTGTCGGCCATCTTTCTTACTTCCCCCTTGGTATAATCGCCGACGGGAAAGAGAGCGCGGCTCAACTGTTCCTGGGATAAGGATGATATAAAGTAAGACTGGTCTTTGTCCCGGTCCCGGGCTTTTTTCAGTAGGTAACGCTGTTTCAGCTCGTCATATTCTACCCGGGCGTAATGACCGGTAGCGAAGTAATCAAACTCAATACCGGCCTGACGGGCTTTTCTCGCCAGGATATCAAACTTGATCTGACGGTTGCATCTGACGCAGGGATTTGGGGTTCTCCCGGATAGATACTCGCCGCAAAAGTAGTCCAGGACTTTATCCTTGTATTCCTGCTTTAAGTCAAAGACGTGGAAATCAATCCCCAGAATCCGGGCGACATCGCGGGCATCCTCAATATCCTCTTCTTCACCCGACCCGTAACAGGCATGGCGCTTGCTCCCGGCAGAGGCCTCTCCATCCCAGATTTGCATGGTGACGCCGCTGACCTGATAGCCCTGCTCCTTGAGCAGGGCGGCAGCCACGGATGAATCCACCCCCCCGCTCATCGCCACGGCTACTTTGGTTTTATCATTAACGCTGCGCAATAGATTATATCCTCTAAATAAAATTATGGTATTTGATAGAATAGGTTCCAAGCATAATCTTGACTTGTTCTGACAATGACATAATAACAGATTGTTTATGGCTTTGTCAGTATTATGGAAGTCACGAACTTTAGTGAGATTCTAGGAGTGTGTCTGAGTAATAGTTTCGGGGCGAGATAGCGGGTATAATTAGGGCAAGACTATTTTAAGGAGGTGCCTGTGAGCAAGACTTTTCGCCCCTATGAA
>JAUYMF010000157.1 GCA_030698765.1 Dehalococcoidales bacterium | reverse complement strand
GAGGACGGCGGTGTGGCCGAGGTGCCGGCCGCGGTTGATATCACTGATGCGTATGGGGATGTCCGTTGAGAAAGCAAATTGAGCGGGCAGGTCGATTTCTAAGCGTGGCATTTTGTCAATAATACCCCTTCATTAATAAATAATACTTATTAATCTTGCTATCGGCGGATATGAAACAGTTTCCGGGCGGTATCGGGTAAGCTCCGTACCATTCTTATCCATGTTATCAGTAGTCCTGGCTTGTTATGGTAACGGCCTGGAATAAGTCATTCTTTTTGTAGCGCTCCCTCTTTGAACCGGCTCAGGCGCAGCAGCGAAATAGCCGGGTCCTTGTTTATCTTCAGGATGTATTCCGCCATAATCCTGCCTACTGCCGGGGAATGCATCACACCCTGAGAGTTCATGCCGCAGGCAAGGTACAGTCCCTCCAGTTCCGGCGTATCCCCCAGGATAGCGCTCTTGTCGGCGGTATCGGGGTGCAGTCCCGCTTCCGCCCGGATGATGCCGGTGTCGGCCAGGAAAGGAAAACGGGGCACCACACGGCGGGCGATTTTAGGCAGGCAGCTCCAGTCTACGGTGACATCAAACCCCTCCGGCTGGTCGGGGTCGCTGCCGTTGAAGCCGATGCCGCGCCCTTCTCGCCAAACGGCAGTGTCCTGGTGCAGGTCAATAATGAGCGGGGCATCCCTTCTGATTTCATCTGTGGGAGCGGTGAAGAAGGAGTGTTTCTTATGAGGGTGCACCGGAATATCGATCCCCGCAGCTCTTCCCACCAGCCCGGCCCAGGGTCCGGCAGCGTTGACTACAACCGGCGCTTCAATCTCTCCATCCGTGCTTAAAACTCCCCTCACCCGGTGGTTACTGACTCTTATCTCCACCGACTCGACTCCGGTGTATATCTTTACACCGAGCCGTTTCGCCGCCGAGGCATAGCCCTGGACCACTGAATACGGGTCAACCCGGCCGTCAGTGGGGCCAAAGATCGCGCCCAGAATGTCATCAACGTTAATTGCCGGTAATCTTCCTTTGACCTCTCCGGGAGAGAGGAAATAGACTTCAATTCCGTGCCGGCGCTGTAACTCCAGTCTCTGTTGCAGGTTCTTCAGTTCTTTATCGGTGCAGGCCAGAAACAGGTAGCCGTGCTGGCGGAAGTCAATAACCGATCCCATTTCTTCCTCGAAGTGCTGGAAGAACCTGATACTCTCCACCGATAGCCTGACATTGGTCTCTGTAAGGAACTGGTGCCTGACACCCCCGGCCGCTTTCGCCGTGCTACCGGAGCCAATAACCGGCTCTTTCTCCAGGATAATAACGTCGCGGCAGCCTGATTTTGCCAGATGGTAGGCAATGCTGGTGCCGATAATGCCGGCGCCGATGATGATTACCTCTGCGGTCTTTGTTACTGCCATTCTATATGGTCTTTCTGCCCTTTTTAAAGTATACTCCCGTGAGTGTGAATGTCAACTGTAGGGAAGCTTTTTTATCTCGAGCATAGCTTAGTGGGATGGACAGTAGTAGCTATAACATGATAAAATCAGTCACGCGTACATTCAGTTCGGTGAATAATTATGGCAGTAGAGAATGTTTTAGCGGTGATACTGGCCGGGGGACGGGGGGAGAGGTTGAGTGTGCTGGCACAGGAACGCTCCAAGCCAGCCATGCCCTTTGCCGGCAAGTACCGCATTATAGATTTTACCCTGAGCAACTGCGTGAACTCGGGTATGTACAACGTGGCTGTTCTGACACAGTATCAGCCCCTCTCCCTTAGCGAGCATATCGGAGTTGGCGCGGCGTGGGGCTTCGCTACCCCGGACCGGACAGTCCGGCTTTTCCAGCCCTATTTGACGCGGGACGAAAAACGTGACTGGTACAAGGGAACCGCCGACGCCGTGTACCAGAATCTCCACTATATCGAGCAGCAGAGTCAGGAGATGGTGCTGATTCTCAGCGGCGACCATGTTTACAAGATGGATTATTCCTGGATGCTCCAATTCCATGAAGAGAGACAGGCGGACGTTACCCTGGCTTATACCCGTCTTCCTGAGGAAGACCTGCAGCACTTTGGCACGGTGATTATTGATGAAGAGAGGCGGGTAATCGGTTTTGAAGAAAAGGTCAGGAAGCCGAAGAGTAGCCTGGTATCCATGGGCATTTATCTTTTCAGGAAAGAGTTTCTTAAACAGTGCCTCGAGGAAGATACCGCAAGCGAGAACTCCAGCCATGATTTCGGCAGGGATATCCTGCCGAAAATGGTCGGGAAAAATAGGATTTTCGGATATGATTTTCAGGGATACTGGCGCGATGTCGGCACGGTGCAGGCCTACTGGCAGGCTAATATGGATATGATTGATATGTCCCCGGGGGGATACCTTTCAGACCCGGGCTGGCCGATACACACCAGTGATGTGGACGGGCCACCGGCGACCATCTCCGGGGTGGCTAACGTAGGCAACAGCATGATTTCTAATGGCTGTATTATTGAGGGCAATGTTGAGCATTCAATACTCTCACCGGGGGTAATCGTGGCGGAAGGCGCTGTAGTCCGGAACTCGATTATCATGTCTGAGACTTCCGTGGGTTCACACAGTATCATTGATTATTCAATCCTGGATAAGGAGGTGGTAGTTGAAGCGGGTTGCCACCTCGGTTTCGGCGATGATCTGCGGGCGAACCGCTGGGAACCGTCGGTGCTGAATACCGGCATCACCATTGTCGGTAAGAGAGCCCGGATTCCCCCCGGCACCAGGATAGGCCGTAATTGTATCATCTGCGCTGACGTGCAGGAAGACTGTTTTCGCAGAGATGAAGTTAAGAGCGGCGGGATAGTCAGGCTGAAACGGAATCGAGGTAGCTGAAGAGCGGTGTCACTCTACAGGGTAATTGCTAAGCATGCTCATTTCAAATCAATTAATCGAGACAGGAAAGTAGTTACTTCTACGGTGGAGTTGAGAAAATATTCGGCATTTGATGAGGGGTTCTCCCCCCCGACAAAAATGCTCCAGCCGTCAGGATGGTGAATAATCCTGAAAGCATCTTCATCGGTGGTATCGTCACCCAGGTAGATGATAAGTAATTGTTCGAGCTTGAGGGATTGCTTGATTTCCCGGCTGATTGCTTCCACCGCTTTTCCTTTGTGCCAGTCTATCCGCGGTCTCACTTCCCAGACTTTTTTCCCCGTTGTGATTCTAATTTCGCCTTTGTCTGACCACGGAGCGGTAACCTTCCGGAAAATTTGAGCTACCGTCTCCTCCTCCTTTTCTCTGACCAGGCGGTAGTGAACGCTCAAACTTAATCCTTTATCCTCGACGAGGACTCCTTCGATATCGGCCAGCCTGGCGGTTAATTGCCGCAGAATGTCCCGGATTTGTGATTGTGCCGTCCGGGCTACCGGATGGATGAATGTGATGCCGGGACCTTCTATTTCAAATCCATGATTCCCCGCGTAGTAAATTCCATCCACAGCCACCAGGGACTTGACTTCGGCGAGCGAACGCCCGCTAATAATACCCACACTGACGGCCGGTCTGGATGCCAGGGCGCGTAGTTTGTCTCTGACCCCGGGGGTTAATATCGCCTGTTCCGGCCGGCTGACAATCGGGGTTAGAGTGCCGTCATAGTCTGAGAGCAGCAGGATATGAGATGAAGCTCTGACGTCAGCGGAGAATAGCTCCCAGTACTGGAAAAGGTGCTTCACCGGATACCCGCCAGCGAGATGAGCCTGGAGACATGAGAAGCTCCCCACCTGTAGATATTATTGCCGGCGACCACATCACGCATACCCGCCATTCGCCGGCGCCTTTCCGCCTCTGGCATTTCCAGCGCCTCTTTTATCTTTCTGGCGAACTCGCTGATGTCATAGGGATTGATCAATAGCGCGTCTTCCATTTCCGTGGCCGCGCCGGTGAACCGACTTAAGATTAAAACCCCGTCCCCATCAACCCGTGAGGAGACGTATTCCTTGGCGACCAGGTTCATGCCGTCATGAAGGGAGTTAACCACGCAGAAGTTGGCCAGACGGCGAAGAGCCGCCAGGGTTACCGGAGTAAGCTGCCGTGCCATCATGATTACCGGTTGCCAGGCATCGTTACCGTACCTGGTATTTATCTTTTCGGTCAACTGGTCAACCCTGCGGTTAAGGTTCTGGTAGCTCTCAATCTGGGTGCGGCTGGGCATACCAGCCTGGATGAAGACTATCTTCCCGCGGTAGTCGGGCGAGTCTTCCAGGAGTTTATCCAGCGCCTGTAATCTCTCCGGTATGCCCTTGGTGTAGTCCACCCGGTCCGTTCCGAGTCCCACGAATTTGCCTTCCAGATTAAATTCACGGCGCAGGCTCTCCATTTCTCGTTCTACTTCTTCGGTACCCGCGCTCTGAGAAAGGGCGTCAAAATCCACGCTGATGGGAAACGGCTGTACCAGGGTAGTCTTCCCCCGGTAAGTAACGGCAAACCGGTTGCGGTCTATTCTGGCTTCCAGGGTATTCTCAACCGTCTCCAGGAAATTATTGCAGAAGGACTGGACATGAAAGCCGAGGAGGTCATTGCCCAGCAAGCCGTCCAGTATTTCTTCATGCCAGGGGCAGGTGCGGAATATTTCGTAGGTCGTCCAGGGAATATGCCAGAACTGGCCGACGGTCAGCGCCGGGTTCTGCTCCTTAATCAGGCGGGAAAGCAGGGCGAAGTGGTAGTCCTGCACCAGTACCACGGCTTTACGGCCGTTGACCTCTTCCAGGACGGCTTCGGCAAAAATCTGGTTCACCTTTTTGTAGCTGTGCCAATCAGATTCCTTGTATATGGGTGGGGTAAAGACAACATGGCACAGCGGCCAGAGCGCCTCGTTGGAGAAACCAAGGTAAAAGCCGGCCACTTCATCTTCAGTCAGCCATACCCGGCGGAGGGTATACTCCGGATTCTCCGGCGGTACGGCTACGCGGTGGTGGGCATCAACCACTTCTTTGTCAGCATCGCCGCTGCCATAGGCGACCCATGTCCCTTTTGAGGCCCGCATCACCGGGTCCAGCGCTTCAGTAAGCCCACTGACCGGACGGTTGGATACTATCCGGTCACCGGATATGCTATGAATATAGGGTTCCCGGTTGGAGACTACCAGGAACAGATAATCACCCAGTTTCTTTTGTACCAGCTGGTACAGTCTGGTCTTATCCCATCTTTGCTCTTCTATCTTGCATCACCCCCGTTGATTCGATAATAGCCTATTTTACAATGGTTTCACTTCGAAGGAAAGCGTACCGGGGAACGCTTAATGCAATCGCTTGAGCGCTAATCTCCTTGGGGATGGCGAAGTCTACGAGGAGTTTAGCGTCAGTGGTAACGCTGACACGAGTCCCGAGGGTTTCCAGGACGTAGCGACGATCCTCGAACTCTTTGGAATCGATTCTCTCTCCCAGGTTGGTGCGGAGCTGCTTAAGTCCCATCATAGACACCGAAGACTCGTTGAGCTTCCGTATCTCACGGGTTACTTCTTCCTTCCGCTCGGCGATGTGGTTTCTCTCGGTCTGTAGTCTCTCCAGAGCCCGCTTATATGCTTCATCCGAGATATCGGAGCCGTAGCGGTTTTTGTCCAGCAGGAGTTGCGTCTCGGCGTTGGTATTGGCGTTATCCCGGCGTTCCAGGCTATGAAGCTCCTTCTTCAGGTTTTCACGGCTCTTGTTCACAGCTTCTTCACCCCGGTCAAGTTCACTGCCCAATACGGCGTCATTACTGAGAAGCCTCCTGACCTCGTCTTCAACCGCCGTTTCTATGCGACGCCCGTTGATGTAAGGCCGGGGATGGTTTTTGCCGTTGTAACCATTGTCGGGGTACTCGTAGCACCAGATGTTGTCCCGTATATGCCGTCCGTGGTAGCGGCGTCCGTCAAGCTCGTACTGGATCATACCTTTGAGCAGGAAGTTGTGCTTACCGTTGCGCTTGGCGTTGGCCTTGTTCTGCGCCATGCGGACGCGTATCCACTCGTACTCTTCCCTGGTGATGATGGGATTCTCGACAACGATGTTGGTGAGCGGTATCCCTTCCAGTTTCCGCGATGACGTATTGCCGTAGGTGGGCATGCCGTTGCT
>JAUYMF010000156.1 GCA_030698765.1 Dehalococcoidales bacterium | reverse complement strand
TTGGCGGTTTGAGCGGCAATACGCCCGGCATTATGCGGAGTGGCTTCCACTACAACCACATCCCCAATCTCCGCATCCGGCTTGATACGGCGAGCCTCAGTTAACGATACCTCACTACGACTATCCACAGGTTTTTCAACGACAGCTTTCTCCGCCCATACCTGGACCTTACCGCTGGACGGGTTAATCTTGACTGAAATATTCTGATTAGCCGCAAAATTATCTTTACGGTAAGCTGATACTAATGCCTGTTCTACCGCAGCAACCACTACTTCGCTAGGTAAGTTCTTCTCAGCCGAGAGCTGAGTGATAGCCAGTAGAAAGTCACTCTTCATCTCCGACCCCCAATATATTTTAGGCTATAACAAAAAAGTGGGAATCAAACCCACTTCACTAATCAGAAAAAGTATATCACAACGCTATTCAGTATTCAAGTCACGGAACATCAAAACAAGGCTGACTCACGCACAAACCGGGTTGTTGCTCGCCCTCTCTCTCACTCCACGGTAACGCTTTTCGCCAGGTTTCTCGGGAAGTCTATCGAGCAACCTCTCTCTTTAGCCGCGTAGTAAGCCAGCAGCTGTAAAGCTACCGTATTGACCACGGGTGAAAACACGGGGTCAACCCGCGGCACGGCGATTACCAGGTCAGCCAGCCCTTCAACAGCCTCTTCCCCCTCCCCGACCAGCGCTATCAGGGGAGCTCCTCTGGCTTTAACTTCCTTGATATTGGTCAACATCGCATTGTAAGTACTGTCCCTGGCAACAATGGCAATGACCGGAGTGCTGCCGCTCAGCAGGGCAAAGGGACCGTGCTTCATCTCTCCGGCGGCATAGGCTTCAGCGTGGATGTAGGAAATTTCCTTCAACTTGAGCGCTCCTTCCAGAGCCACCGGCAGATTGATACCCCTGCCGATAAAGAAGACATTGTCATACCTGGCCAGATATTGAGCGTATTCCACAATCTTACTCTCATTATCCAGTACCTGCTGTACCTTGCTCGGTAGCTGCCTTAGCTCCATAAGCAGGGAGGCTAATCTCTTGGCATCAGCCCGGGAATAAGACGTTACCAGCCAGTAAAGCACCATGAGCTGGGCCATAAAAGTCTTGGTAGCCGGTACGCTTATCTCCGGTCCGGCCTGGGTATAAATGGTCTGGCTGGCAATACGGCTGACCGTACTGCCGACTACATTGGTAATGGCAATCACCCGGCAGCCGATCTCCTTCAGCTTTTTCATTGCCTTCAATATGTCAGCCGTCTCTCCGGACTGGGTAAGAGCGATAGCTACCGTTCTGGGCAGCGTCTGGCTGTAGTAATTGAACTCAGAGGCAAGCTCAACCCTCACCGGAATCCTGAGCAGCTCTTCGAAAATATTTTTACCGATTAAAGCGGCATGGTAAGAAGTGCCGCAGGCCAGTATGAGCACCGGTTCGCTTCCGGTATCCCTGATGACCGCCAGGTCGCCCATTGACTCCGTGGCCCGGGTATACTCCCCCAGGGTATTACGGATTACCCTGGGCTGTTCATGAATCTCCTTGAGCATGAAATGCTCATAGCCCGCTTTTTGAGCTTCCTCAACGCCCCATGATACCTTATTCTCTTTCCATTTAACCACGGCGCCATTACGGCTAATTTTTATCTCATCCTTGGTTACCACCCCGATATCGCCGTCTTCCAGGTAGATAACCCGGTCAGTATAGTCCAGTATTGCCGGCACATCCGAGGCGATAAAGTTTTCCCGGTCACTGACGCCGATAATTAACGGATTATCCTTTCTGATCGCCACCAGCCCTGGCTCACCGGCGCGTAACACGATAACAGCATAGGAACCTTCAATGTCAGCCAGGGCGGCAGCCACCGCTTTCACCAGATCGCCATCGTAGTATTTCTCAATAAGATGCGGGATTACCTCGGTATCCGTTTCCGAGACGAACCTGTGTCCCTCGCTGACCAGAAGCTTCTTCAGCGCCTCGAAATTACTGATAACGCCATTATGCACCACGGCGATATTCCCGGTACAATCCAGGTGAGGGTGAGCGTTGACCTGAGATGGCGCGCCATGAGTCGCCCACCGGGTATGCCCAACCCCTATCATCCCCTGGAGGGAGGGTAACGTTTTTCCCAGCGCCTCGACTCTGACCGCATCCTTGTAGACTTCAATCTCATCGAAAGCCACCGCCACGCCGCAGGAATCGTAGCCCCGGTACTCCAGCCTTCTTAAACAATTAATCAGTATGGATTGAGCCTGCTTATCACCAACGTAACCAACTATGCCGCACATAGTTCCTCTAAAGAACAAAACTCCGGTCAGGGAGATTGCCACTAATCAGTTTCATGGCTTTAACCTGAGTGTAGTTACCGACAATCACCCCCGGTTGAGCGACCACACTGTTCTCCAGGTTACAGCCCGCGCCGAGCATGGCCCCGACATTTACCCGCTGGTGTTCACCGTTGATACATACCTCGGCTTCACTCTGACAGGCGAGAAAGTGTCCTTTAATAACACAGCCTTTATCAATAACCGTATCCTGGACAATTGAGCCGGCGCCGATATGAACATCATTGCCGATGACGCTATGTTCAATCTCACTGAATGCGGAGATAACCACATTATCACCGATACTGGTCGACGGCAGGATACACACGTTAGGGCCAATATCGCAATTCCGCCCGATAACCACCGGTCCAAGGATATAGGAGTTCGAGCGTATAATTGTGTCCTCGCCCACCGATACCAGCCCCTTCACCGAAGTGCCCGCTTCAATAACGCCGCCCAGGCTAGCCGGTATGCGGCGCAGAACCGCATCATTCAGACTTAATATATCCCACGGATAGACGGCATCAAGCCAGGTACCATCCGTCTCCTGAGCGCTAATAAGACAACCCTCTGCCCGCATCCTGTTCAGGACACCGGGAATATCCAGTTCGGTCTCCATAAAATTAAAGACCTCTTTATTGAAAGCATAAATACCGGTATTGATGATATTAGCCTCTGCATCCCCGTGATTTTCCACAATCTCCCGCACCAGGCCGTCATCAACAGTCACCACACCGTATCTGGCCGGGTTATCCACTTTCTTGACCAGCACCGCGTGCGGTTTAACGGTAACAAACCGGGCGATAGTGCCGGCTTCGATCAAATTGTCACCCGGCAGAATGAGAAACTCGTCTTCGACGGCATCCCTGGCCTGGGCTAGAGCATGGGCTGTGCCCAGTTGCTTGTCCTGTGTTATGTAAACTATATTGACGCCAAATTGCTCTCCGCTGCCCATATAATCGAAAATCTCTTCCCTCCGGTATCCGACGACGATAACAATATCACGGATGCCATTTCGGGCTAAAGCCTCGACGACATACCGGAGTATCGGCTTACCGGCTATAGAGAGCATCACCTTGGGCCGGGTCACGGTAAACGGCCTCAGTCTCTGGCCTTCCCCGGCGGCTAGGATTACGGCTTGCTTCATGATAATACTAAAACACCTTTGAATTTGGTGAAATAACTCCGTGGGCAACCGCCCCGGGACCAATATGAGTACCGTTACCAATCATCGTGCCCACATTGATGCAGGCATTAATCCCGGTCTCAACCCTGTCCCCCATTATCGCGCCCAGTTTACGCCTCCCGGTATTTTTCCCCGCCACCCAAATATCACTCTCATCAAGCTTGAGATTAGCGATCTTGGTGCCCGCCCCCAGATTACACCCCTCACCGATGATGCTGTCACCCACGTAGTTGTGATGAGGCGCTTTACTGCCGTTCATAATTATTGAATTTTTAACCTCCACCGCCGCGCCCACGTGACAACCATCGCCGATGGCAGTATGGGGACGGATATAACAGTTAGGCCCGATATCACAGTCCTGGCCAATCATCACCGGCCCAACGATATATGAGCCGGACCTGACCACCGTACCACTCCCGATGGATACGCTCCCTTTAATGACCACATTCTTCTCTACCATACCCAGGTTCCGGGCTTCCATGCCCGAAAGCAAGGTCTGGTTGGCGCACAGCAAGTCCCACGGGTAACTGAGGTCAATCCAGCGACTGATCTGATGACAGTAAACCGGGTGTCCGCCGTCTATCAGCAACTGTATGGCAGCCGTCAGCTCATATTCACCCCGGGGCGACTTCGGAGTCCGCGCTATCGCGGCAAATATCTCCGGAGTGAACAGATACAGGCCAGCATTAGCCAGATTAGAAGGAGGATTGGGCACCTTTTCATGAATGCGGACTACCCTGTCCCCGCTCAACTCAACCGTCCCCAAGTCTCGGGTATCCGCAACTTCCACCAGGCTCATCGTAATACCATTGCCGCCCATCAGAGCCGCGATTTCCTCATGACCGACAATCACATCTCCGTTTATCACCAGAAAGTTCTCTTTCACCAGTCCCTCGACCACTCTCACCGCGTCAGCCGTACCACCTTGCTTGCGCTGAGTAACGTAGTCCACGCTCACTCCCCATCTATCACCGCTGCCGAAGTAAGCGCGCAGCTGCTCATCATGGTAACCGACGATGAAGATAAACTCCTTAATACCCGCCTTGGCCACCTCAACGAGCGAATGTTCCGCGATAGGCTTATTGGCGACCGGTATCATTACTTTGGGCCGGGTATAGGTAAGGGGACGCATCCGGTTCCCCTCCCCGGCAGCCAGGATAACTGCCTTCAATCTGATCTCCTCACTTCTCTTTATCCTCCCTGATAATAAGGCTGACACACCTGTCGTAAAGTTGCTGCGCCCGCTCCCGGCTTGCGGCCTCGGCCGTTATCCTTATTTTAGGTTCAGTCCCTGAAGCCCTGACCAGCAGCCAGCCGTCAGCAAAATTCAGTTTAACTCCATCGATATTATTTACCGATAACGGGTTCATCACCAGAAGCTGTTTCTCCAGGTTGGAAGTTGCTACGCTATTAGCAGTGATATCACCGCGGAGGAGAGGATAATCAGGTATGGCATCAACCAGTATCGATATTTTTTGCTCACCGGCGATAGATACCAGCCGGGCGGCGGCATAGATGCCATCGGGGCAGAGCGAGCTACCGGGAAAGACCCAGCTACCGGATGGTTCGCCGCCGAAGTCTCCGCCCTGTTTAAGCTCCTCGGAGACGTAGATATCGCCGACCCTCGTCCTGATAATCTGAAAACCCCTTTCCTCAACCACCATTGAAGCGTCAACGGTAGTTACCATTTTCCTGGCCCCTGCCTGCTCGGCGAAGAGCACCAGCAGCTTGTCTCCCGGGATAAACCGTCCCCGGTCATCCACCGCCATCATCCGGTCCGCATCCCCGTCATGAGCAATACCCAAATCAGCGCCATATTCCCGGGTCGCCTGAATCAATCCCGCCAGATTGGCTTCCGTCGGTTCCACCGGGTGGGGGAAAAAGCCGCCGGGAGAACAATTCATGGTAATGACCTCGCAGCCCATTCTCTCCAGCAGACCGGGAGTAATCACCGAAGCCGCCCCGCAGGCGCAGTCCAGCACCACCTTAAGCCTTATCCTGACCGGGAAATCCCGCAGTATATGCTCGATATGCTTTTCAACTGCCCCCCGATAAAAACCAGCGCTCTTAATCCCGCGCCACGGTGCAGCCGGCAACGAATCATCTGAAATCAGTCTCTCCACCTGCTCACGCTGAACAGCATCAAAGGCAGAGCCGTCCGGGTTTACAAGCTTGATGCCGTTATATTCGGGGGGGTTGTGCGAGGCGGTAATCATTGCCCCGGCCTGAAACTCCCGCGCAGCCAGAGCCAGGGTCGGTGTGGGCACAACTCCGGCATCAAAACACTCGGAACCGGCGGCGAGCGCCCCGGAGATAAAGGCATGCTTGACGGCATCACTGGAGGTCCTGGTATCACAACCCACCACCACCCTATCATAGACCGTACCGACCGCCAGACCCGCCTTCAGCGCCAGCTCAACCAGAGATCTGTCAGCCACCCGCCGTATCCCGGAGCTACCGAATAGATGCATGGTGAGTTGATTTTAACCCCCGTCAATCTGGATGTCAATTAACATCCACCCAGAGATGAAGGCTCTGGTAGACTTCATTCAATCCCTGCCGGTAGAGCCAGAACTCCACTTTTTGTCTCTCCCCGGCGCTCCGCGGGGTAAAACCCACCACCCCTACCCATTTTCCCTCAGGCTCAAACGTCAGCGGACCCAGTCCGCCGACCTCCGCTCCATTCAGGCTCACTTCCATACGGTAAGTCACCGTCTCCTGCTCCCGGTTGACAATGCCCACGATAACCTGACTCTCCATCCCTACCGTCAAGACTTCAGGATAGCCTCCAGCCTTTCCATTCAATCCCAGGAGATAGAATTCGGTATACCTGTCCTTGACAGGGGGGGCAATGACGCTATACAGCAATATCCCTAAAGCCCCCAGAATAGCTATTAGCAGGACGGTGGACAGTACCCTGTCCCGGAGTATGCCGAACCTCACGCCATGCCTTTCTCTGTCATCGCTAAGTCTGAGTATAATCCAAGACGACGGTAAAGACAATAATTTCTGCGGCGCGCCTTTGACCGCAAGCAGGTTTGGTGCTAGAATTATCACGTTGGTCTTGTCAGTCAGCAAGGAGGGCTAGCGATGTCAGGACATTCCAAATGGTCCTCGATCAAACATCAGAAGGGCGTGGCTGATGCCAGGCGAGGTCAGCTTTTCACCAAACTCACCCGCGAGATAATCGTTGCGGTACGCCAGGGGGGCGGCAATCCCGAATCTAACTTCCGGCTGCGGTTAGCCATACAGAAAGCCCGCGATAGCAATATGCCGCTGGAGAATATCGAAAGGGCAATCAAGCGGGGCAGCGGCGAGCTTGAGGGAGTCACCCTCTCAGAAATGGTTATGGAAGGTTACGGGCCCGGCGGGACGGCTATCCTGGTACAGGCGTTGACCGATAACCGCAACCGCACCATACAGGAAATACGTAACATATTCGCCCGCGGGGGCGGCAGCCTGGGAGAAAGCGGCAGTGTTACCTGGCTCTTCAACCCGAAGGGATTAATCAGGGTAGAGACCGGTGATTTGGACACGGAAGAACTGACCCTCCAGGCCATTGATGCCGGGGCTGATGACGTGAAAACAGAGGACGGCTATATCGAAATCTACACCAGGCCTGATGACCTGGAGGCGATCAGAGCCAGCCTGGAAGAGAAGAACGTCCCTGTGGATTCCACCGAGCTAACGATGATACCCAAGACCACCATCTCCCTGGAAGAAAAGGCGGCAATACAAACATTGAAACTATTACACAAACTGGAGGAACTGGATGAAATCCAGGGCGTTTACAGCAATGTCGATTTCCCCGACGCGATTCTGGAAAAGTACCAGGAGCAGACTTGATATTAGCTACACGACATACCGTTTCCCCGCAGTGATATTAAAAGCTTGGTAATGATAATTTTAGGCGTTGACCCCGGGACTATAGCCATGGGCTACGGGATAATAGCCGGCAAAGACGATGAAATAAGTCTGGTCGATTACGGTTCTCTTAATCCTGCGCCACGCTCCCCAATCGGGGAGCGTTTGAGTTATCTCTATAATCAGCTCCTGGAAATTGTGGCACGCTATCAGCCTGATGCTGTCGCTGTAGAGCAACCTTTTCTGGCCAAAAATGTCAAGTCGGCGCTGGCCATCGGCCGTGCTCAAGCGGTGGCTTTCCTGGTCGCCGACTACAAGGGAATCCCCAGCTATGAATATACCCCCGCCCGGATAAAGCAGCGGGTAGCCAACTACGGTGCCAGCTCCAAGGAGCAGATTCAGGAGATGGTCAGGCTTCAGCTCAAGCTATCCCAGGTTCCGGAACCAAACGATGCCGCTGATGCCCTGGCAGTAGCCCTCTGCCACCTCAGTG
>JAUYMF010000155.1 GCA_030698765.1 Dehalococcoidales bacterium | reverse complement strand
CTAATCGAACTACTCGTGAGGAGAATAATGGATATTATCTTTGACTCCAGTCTGGTGCTTTATTTGCCCCTCTATGAGATGGACGGTGCCTCTTTTAAGTCCCGGGAGAGTTTCGGGCACTTATGTACTGTTAACGGCGCTTTATGGAGGCCAAAGGGCAGGGGGTTTGATAAATCTGACGATGTTGTCAGCGCCGGGGCTATCCCCGCTTTTAATGTAGGTACCGGGGATTTGAGTTTTCTGGTCTGGTTTAACGCTGATAATGTCACTGATACGCAGGCTATCTTTAGAAACCGTACCGGTGAGAATGCGTATGCCTGGGGGTCCTATATCGGCGGCGGTGCCGTCTACGCCCACTGGAGGAATGGCGCGGGCAGCATCAAGGCACAGTCAGTTCCCATAGTTGTTAATACCTGGTACTGTTTAGCTGGCGTCAGGCAGTCGGGCAATGTTTACGGGTATTTGAACAGCGTCAGTATGGGGGCCGCCGTTTCCGGGGCGGACATGAACCTGGCTGCTCACCTGGAGGCTCCGCTGGGGGCGCATAATACTCCTTACCAGGGGTTCTTCGGCGGGCTGATCGGGGAGGTTGTGGTTTATAACCGCGCTTTAACTCCCGCTGAAATCCAGCGCAATTATCTGGCAACCAAGTGGAGGTATCAATAATGAAATATTGTGTGATGCACAATCTTAGCTTTGAAACTCCAGCCAAAAGAAATGAACTTGAGGCAGCCATACAGAATAACATCGTCGGCAAGCAGACCTGGGGTGCGGTGTCCATGCAAAACGGCACGGATGAGGAAGGACACCCCCTCCATAGCCTGGCCATCCGCTTTCAGAACAGGGCAGATATGGACGAGTTGTTTACCCTTATCAAGAATAAACTCGATGCTATTCCTGTCCTGAAAGGAAAGGTAAGCAAGCACAATTGCTCGCATGATGAAGGTACGGTGCATCCGTGTCAGATAACCGAAGAATACAGTAAAGGATGAAGAAGTATGAATCTAGCTGATATGAGAGCCATCGTCAGGCGTGACCTCCATGATGAGGACGCGACTAACTATCGCTGGACTGATAATGAACTTGACCGCCATATCGCTCACGCGGTGAAGGACTTTTCAGAGGCTATCCCGTATGAGCAGAAGACAACCAAAGCAACCACATCAGGCTCCAGAGAGATTGCTTTATCCACCATCACTGACCGAATCGTGGTCGAAGCGGTGGAGTACCCGGTGGACAAGTTCCCCAAAAAATACCAGCGCTTCAGCCTCTGGGCGGATACCCTGACCTTACTTGGAGATGAGATGCCCGATGGTTCCAACGCTTACATATACTATGGTAAACTTCATACCCTTGATGCTACCAGCTCTACTATCTCCGCCGTGTATGAAGATATGCTTGCCGCCGGCGCCACCGGTTACGCCGCCGTTGAGTGGGCAATCTATGCCGTCAACCGGGTAAGTATCGGGGGCAGCCCGACCTCTGCAGAGTTCCTTGCCTGGGGTAGGGAAAAACTGAATTGTTTTAAGGCGGAACTGAAGCGGCTGGGACGGAGAAACCGGGTGAGAACTCGCTCTCTTTATAGACCCTATTATCCATCGAACGCTAAATCAACCGATTACGGGCCGTAGGAAAGGCACCAAATACTAATATCTAAATCCTGAGATTTAAGGAATCAGCATTTGGGATTTGAGGCAAATTAGCGATGAGAACTCTAACATCCACATTACTGGCAGCCCAGAAGGAAGCGACCCGTACCCCTTATCTTGAGGTGAAAGCCAGGAACATGATTGCCGGAATGGTCAGGCTGGACTGGGAGAGACTGTATACCGGCAGTGAGGACGATTATTTCCATGCCCTGACCATGCCCGGCGATGGTTCCATGGTCAGAGCCAGGATAACGCCCCCCGGTGATGGCCGGAAACTGTACAGACAGAGAGTGGCTAACCCCGGCCCTGCATCGGATTTCAGTAGCTGGACTTATGCCAGTCAGTATAACTGTATCGTCGTCGCCGCGGCGGCTCAGGGGGCTGAGGTCTCCATTTTCTGGATAAACTCCAGCCGGGAAATAAGGCGCATCAAGAGCACTGATTATGGTGCCAGCTGGGGTAGCCCCGAGCTTATTGATTACTCTCCCACCACCGCTGTGTACGGGCTGGCGGCAGCCTATAAGCCTGATGGCGACCTGGCTATTTTCTTCACTGACCAGTCCACCCTCTACGTGAAAAAGCGTGTCGGGGGTAGCTGGCAGTCGAAGGTTGCCTGGGACAAGACTACCGGTGACCTCTCCGGTGTTGCCGCGGTCTATGATGCTGATTGGAACCTGCTGGTGAGCGGGCTGGACTCAGCCGGAAATTTCAAACTGTGGAGCCTGGTCTACGGCGATGGTGGTGATGTGGCTTCAGGTACCTGGGCAGCCCTTGAGGAGTTCGCCTCGGCCCCCGCGGACGGTGATTTTGTCTACCACCGGGTATTCATGGCCAAACCGGATGACTACCGCTGCTTTTACGTGGAGAGTTTCAGCGGTACCGAAGCCTGCGACCGTCCCTTCTGGTCCGGCTCCGTTCCCGGTGCCGGCTTCGTGGAAAACCTGTGGCGGGAACCGGTACCCTTTAACCTGTCCGCGGAATATGGACTGGCGATTGCTCACCACGGTGATTATTGCTGGCTGTGCGCTCCCTATGGCGTATGGCGGGCCAGTTTGAGCGAGGTTAGTACCGACCTGACCGCCGATGTTCTGTCAGTAAGGCAGGAGGTCGGCCCGGACCAGTGTAAGCTGACCGTGGAACTCCGCAATGATGACGGGCGCTATGCCTCGCTGCCGTCACCGCTGGCTATCGGCTGCCAGCTGGAAGTTAACCCCGGCTATGTTACTTCCCAGGGAAATGAGGTCAGCTCGGGGCAGACCTTTATTCTGGAAGCCTGCGAGTATACCAGCTCCGGAGGCAAAGCCAGCCTCTGGCTCCATGCCCTTGATGGCTGGGGACAGATAAACCACTGGACAGCCAGGCACCAGTTTCGCTGGAACAAGTCCTCAAACGAGATGAGTGTCAAACAAATCCTCGAGTTTATTCTGGCCAGGGCGGGCTTGAAGCTGGAGGTAAAGTCCCAGTCATCGGTTATTACCGGATACTATCCTGACTTTGCGCTCCATGCCGGTAACCGTGGTGACATCATCGTTGCTAAATTGCTCTCTTTTGTCCCGGATGTAATCTTTATTGAAGGCAATAAAGCCTATGTCGTGAACCCGCAGTCCTCTGACATCTCGGTCTATTCCTACGGGCAGACGCACCCTGTTTTAGAAGGTAGCTACCGTGAAGAAAGCTGGAAGATTAACCGGGTTCAGGTTGAGGGTTACGACTCCACAGGAGATGCGCCGGTGGTTGTGGACTCCTTCTCCTGGAGTCAAATAGACAGCTTTTATGACCGGTTGGCCCGGATTGAAGACCGGAACATTGGTAGTGTGACCGGGGCTGAGGAGAGGGGTGAGGCTTACTTGAGAGAAGCTGAGATAGCCTCAGGCAGCGGCGCTATCCGGGTACCGCTCAACTGCGGGCAGCAGTTGTATGATGTCATTGATATCACCGATAGCCGGGCCGGACTCAGCGCGGAGAAGAAGAGGGTGCTGGGACTGAACTCGGTTTACAAGCCTGGCAGGGGTGAATACGAGCAGAGAATATTGCTCGGGATAGTGTAATCGATACGGCACTTTTGAGGGAAAACCCTTCATAAAAAGATAGGGGGCAAGGTTAAAATATCGAGAGGAGATGGTAAGGTCGGAATGAATGTGCGCAAAGGAATATTGAAGAGTTTTGATTCGGGCAGCTATACGGCTACGGTGCAGCTTGCCGGCAGCCAGAAGGTCTATCTGGAAGGTGTTGCCGTCGCCCGCAACATACCGGCGGCGGAGATGGCACTGGGCAGGAAGGTGGCAGCCGTCTTTTTTGATGACCACAATGCTAAAGAGGCGGTGGTGGCAGCCGTTTATGTTTGAGAATACTACAAAATGGTGAGCGGACTGGCTACCATAGAGAAAAGGACTGATTCACAAGCGGGCGGCTTCAGTTCCTGAATGGCTGTCAGTCCTGGCCTCGAACCGTGCCCTTCGCGATGCTTTTCAGGATAGCCAGGATCCCGATAACAGCGCGCTGCGTTTCCACCGGTTCCTGGGCTAATACTCTGCTGACATAAGGGTCCAGCCTTTCGGTGGTGTAACCCGGCTGCTTCTCGGCGACCATGGATGACTGTGGGGACAGGTAGCCAGCCAGAGTAAAGATCTCGTCTTCCTCAAATCCCAGAGGCCTGGCAATTTTCTGGAGGATGTGGGCGGAGGGGAAACGTTCTCCCCGCTCAATACGGCCGAGGTGGGATGCTGACACCCCTGACCTGGCAGCTATCTCCTGGAGTGTCAGCGACAACGAGATTCGCTGCTGCTTGATTATTCCCCCGAGATGATTTTTGTCATCACTGTCCATATTTATTATTATAATTCGCCAACTGGCAAATGTCAATCCTTCCGGTATTATTCGGTTTTGGTTGGCGGTGTCATTGCGAGACCATTCCGACAGAGTCGGAAGGCGAAGCAATCTGTGTGTAGGGAAGAATATACCTCACCTCTCAGATTGCCACGTCGGCTACGCCTCCTCGCAATGACAAACAAAACCACCAAATGCAAACATAACCATCCTTCCCTCCCTTTTTAATGGAATAGGGGGACATGGACTCCAGTCAATTTTTCAAATACAGAAGGTCGTTCTGTAGCCAACTTTATTCATTTGATGGTAAGATTAGGAATAATAAAGGGAATACCGGTTTTTGCCGGAACGCCAACTAGTCGAGACAGGGAGGCAAAGTGATTATCGAGAAACTGGAAGTAGGAGCATACGCGGCTAATTGCTATATTGTCAGTGACGGAACCAGCCGGGAAGGAATAGTAATTGACCCCGGCGCTGAAGCCGGTAGAATCTTACGCAGGGTTAAGGACATGGGACTGAATATAAAGGCCATAGTGTTAACTCACGGTCACATTGACCACGTTGGCGCCGTGCAGGAAGTCAAAGAGGCCACCGGCGCCGAGGTTGCCATCCATGCCGATGATGCCGGGATTCTCCAGACGAGCAGTCCTTTGAGTGCCATGCTGGGTATACCTGTCGAGATGTCAGCCCCTCCTGACCGTCTTCTTGAGGACGGTGACAGCCTGACAGCGGGCAAGCTGCTCCTGTCCGTCATCCACACTCCCGGCCACACGCCGGGCGGCATTTGCCTGCTTGCCGAGCAGTCAGTCTTCACCGGGGATACCCTGTTCAACTCCAGTATCGGCCGGACTGATCTGGGTGGCGGCAGCTATGATCAGTTAATTGGTGCTATCCAGAGCAAACTTATGACACTGCCCGATGATACCGCCGTCTACCCAGGGCACGGGCCGGAGACTACCATTGAGGCTGAGCGCCGTTTGAACCCGTTTCTGCGCGGTTAAGCACCTGTACCTTAGTGTCCTGCCTAGTGGTCAGGCAAATAACCTCGAGAGATTTAAGAGAGGGGGCAAAGCCCCCTCTCTTTTAACAGTATCTTTGTTGCCTGACGAGACTCTAAAGCAGACCGGCAAACCCGGCCAGTACCGGCGCAATGACCAGGGCGATTATCGACATCAGCTTGATCATGATGTTAAGGGAAGGCCCTGAAGTATCCTTCATCGGGTCACCCACGGTGTCCCCGATTACAGCTGCCTTATGAGCGTCTGACCCCTTACCGCCAAAAGCCCCCGTCTCTATCCATTTCTTGGCGTTGTCCCAGGAACCTCCGGCATTGGAAAAGGTCACCGCCAGTATAAAACCGCAGGCAATCGCTCCCACCAGGAAACCGGCCAGAGCCAGCGGACCCAGCACGATACCGACCACCACCGGTGAAATAATCGTTATCAGTCCCGGAGCCAGCATCTGTTTGAGCGCCGCATCGGTGCAGATGGTAACTGACCGGGCGTAGTCAGGCTTGACGTTCTTTTTCCCCTCCAGCAGCCCCGGTATCTCGCGGAACTGGCGGCGGACTTCGTTGATGATAGAGAAGCTGGTCTTCCCCACCGCATTCAGCGTCATCGCGCAGAAAACAGCCGGCAACATCGCCCCGAGGAGAATACCGGAAATAACGTGGGGGTCAAGGAGACTGATACCGGCAAGGTCAATGGCGGCTGCCTGGGTGTATGATAGCAGCAAAGCCAGAGCCGTCAACCCGGCGGCGCCGATGGCGAACCCCTTACCGGTAGCGGCGGTTGTGTTTCCCAGCGAGTCCAGGGCATCAGTCCGCTCCCTTACCTGTGGCGGGAGGTCTGACATTTCCACGATACCGCCGGCATTATCAGCTACCGGGCCGTAAGCATCGGTAGCGTCCTGTATTCCCAGGGTGGAGAGCATCCCGATCCCGGCAATAGCCACGCCGTAAATGTCAGCGAAATAGTAAGCGATGATAATGGCGATGACCACCAGAATGACGGGCGGGACGGTGCTCATCAGCCCGTTAGCAAAACCGGTAGTAATCAGGGTGGCGCCTCCGGTCTGGGATGATTTGGCGATGCTGAGCGTCGGCTTATAGGCATAAGAGGTGAAGAAATTGGTGCTTTCCCCGATGAGGACACCGGCAACCAGCCCGACGAGGATAGCCCAGAATATGCCGATATCAGCCTTGAGCCAGAGTACGCCCAGGAAAGCAAAAACGGCCGTCAGGATTGATGCCGAAAATGTACCTCTGCGGAGGGCATTGAGTAAAGCTCCCATCTCCGGTTTTTCGCCGACCCGCACCATGAATATGGCGATAATAGAGGCGATAATGCCCCCGGCGGCGACTATCATCGGCAGGAACCAGGCAGTAGCCATATCCGGCACCAGCGACTTGCCCAGGGTAGTTGAGAAAGCGGCAATCATTCCCAGTGTCATCGTGGCGATGATGGAGTCCACGTAGGATTCAAAGAGGTCAGCCCCCATGCCGGCAATATCGCCAACGTTATCACCCACAAAATCAGCAATCACGGCGGCGTTGCGGGGGTCATCTTCCGGGATGCCCTGCTCTACCTTTCCGACGATGTCCGCCCCGGTATCAGCCGCCTTGGTAAAGATACCGCCGCCGACACGGGCGAATATCGCTACCGAGGAAGCGCCGAAACCATAACCGGGGATAATGAAAAGAAAGTTGGGATTAGCCTGGAAAAGAAAGTAGAGGATGCTCAAACCGAGGATACCGATACTGACCACGCACATTCCCATCACCGCCCCGCCGCGGAAAGAGACCCGTAAGCCCTGATTTAAGCTCTTCTGGGCAGCGGCGGCGGTGCGGCGGTTAGCCCTGATGGCGATTTGCATACCAATATAGCCCGCCAGACCCGAGCAGAAAGCCCCGAAAACAAAAGCCAGTGATACCAGCCAGCCAAGGTTAGGGACCAGTCCCAGAATAACCGCCACCGCCACCACAAATATAGCCAGTATTCGATACTCGCGACCGAGGAAGGCGATAGCCCCCTCACTGATAGCCGCTGAGATTTCCCGTACCCGGGCCGACCCCTCGTCCTGTTTCAGGACGTAGGCAGCCATGAAGGCGGCCACCACCAGTCCTAACACCCCTGAGATTACCGCGATTACTATCGGCATTACTTCAACTCCTTTCTATTCTTAACCGGATTAACGGCCATCAAACTCCTCTCTTCCTGACCAACCAATGTTGCTTAAGGCAGGCCCGCTTCCCTTTCTTCCAGACGTTTTTCCAGTCCCATCTGACGGATAACCAGCGTCAGGTCACTGCGGGTCTTTTCCAGAACCCCGCGCACCATGTCAGTGGTGCGGCGCAGCCCGCCGGTTATGGCGTCAGGAAAGTCCATGGTAACCAGGACATTATATACGTCATCCATGGCAGATAACAGTTCTTCACCCCGGGACAGGTCACCGTGCCTCATGCTGTCCAGGAGGTAGCGTCGCAACTCACCGACGGCTTCTCCCAGACCGTTGAGGTAAGCCGCCACGTCAACACCGAGATCATCAGGGCCGGGGGGTAAGCTTCCGGTGACCAGGGCTACGGTAATTTTCCCTTCGGCGAATTCCTTCTGCGCATCCCGGACAAAGCCGGTATTGCCAAGCTCGGTATAGCGGGTCACAGTCTGCTCAACCTCGTCGAGCAAACTGCGGGCAGACTGGAGCGATTCCCGGGCCTGGTCAAATTCCTGGCGGTGCACCGCCCGTATAGCCCGGCTGGAATAACGAATTACCTCACGGCAGAGAGGCATCACCTTTTCCCGGGCCGCATCCCTGGCTGATAAGCTCAACCGTATCTGCTCGGCAATCGAATCCAGGTTATCCGTCAGACCACTCACTTTTGTTTTTCCAGAGTACCGGCCATTTTCCGGGTGGCTTCTTCCGGTGATTCAGCGCCCAGCACGGCGCTGATGACGGCCACCGCGTCAGCGCCAGCCGCCATGACCTTGGACACATTCTCCAGGGTAATGCCGCCAATCGCCACCAGCGGCAGAGATATTGCCTGTCTCATCTGGCGCAGCCTGTCCAGTCCCACCACCTCGGCGGTTTCCTTGGTTGAGGTGGGGTACATTGAGCCGACGCCGATGTAGTCAGCTCCCTCCGCCTGAGCCGCCGCCGCCAGTTCCAGGGTACGGGCTGAACCGCCCAGGATTTTGTCTATCGGCAGCAGCCGGCGGGCCACTTTTACCGGCAGGTCATCCTGCCCGACATGCAGCCCGTCAGCATCAACCTCCATGGACACGTCCAGGTAATCGTTAACGATGAAAAGGACGTTGCGCTCAGCGCAGAGGTCTCTGAGCTGGCGGGCGACAGGTAACAACTCCTTCTTGCCGAGCACTTTATCACGCAGCTGGATGGTCCGGGCGCCGCCAGCGATGACCTGACGTGCCACCTCAACGGGATTGCGCCCTTTCAGTGCCTGCGTGTCAATAATCACGTAAAGCCCGGCGATAAGCTTCGCTTTATCCTGGCGCAGCAGCCGTGACATCAGCTTTCGTTCTATGGTGTAGGTGTCAAACCGGGCTTTCTGGAACTTGGCCGGGTCCAGTTCCGGTATAATCGGGGGTACCTTAGCCAGCTCTTCCAGTGTCCGCAGTGATTCCTGTACCCGCCGCGAGTTTGCCACCAGCACCAGCGGCAGTTCCCTTCCCCTCTCTTCTCCGGGGACTTCAAGGTGAGCGCCGACATCACTCTCCGCATCCCGGGACTGTAAAAGCTGCCGGTTAAATGAAAAGTCACTCCTTATCAGGTCGTGGCGCATTACCTTAAGCTGCTCAGTGAGCGCGGCGTCATTAAGCAACAGGCGGGCGATTTCTTCAAGAAGACGGAGTCCTTCACCAATCCGGTTCAGGTTGGCATCAATAATACGTAATACCTGGTGTGACATCCCTTCCGCTAAAGTCATATCTATGAGAGTGCTTAGGTAACCCGCTCCATGCCCCGGGATAAACCCCGCCGGTAACAATAACCGGAGCTAACTTCTCTCCAGGAAAGCAGTGTTTCCGGTAAAGCAGCCTATTTTAGCACAACCCGGCCCACCGGTAAAGTACGCGCATTGCCTCATAATAAAAGTTACTGACATTGATATGGTTGCATCAAAAATAGTGTTACTGAAGGAGTGAGAGGTAGACTCGGACGACGGTAGCGAGTCTATTAATCAGCGCCTCTTCCAGCCCACCATGAAACTGGTGAGTAAGACACGGCACTAAAGTAAACAAGGTCTATGACCAGGAAAAGATATGACAGGCGTATTGGCGGACTGGATTTGATGATAATCAATAAGGAAGGGAGACCTTCAGGGGGGTCTCCCTTCTTGAAGTGCCAGTACTCTACGGTGGTTTATTGCAGGGCGGCTATCGAACTTTCCAGGAGGTCTATTGTATATTTCGAGTTGTGGACACCCTTGCTACTATCTTCGACGGATATGTAGATAAAGTTCCACAGGGCGGCAGCCTGCGCCTCAGGGTAATTGCCGACTACCGGATGTAGGTCGGATAGTGCTATCCCTGCATGATACGGCTCATGTGACGCGCTCGCCAGCATGCCTTTGGCCATCAGGAGTTCTGCCAGCTCTTGAAGAAGTCCCTCAACTTCAGTCTGGACACCGTTATAGTCGAAGTTCGTCAGGCCACTGTGGCAACTCTGGCAGGCGCTTACAGCAGCTTGCATTTCATGCCTGTCGTTAGCCATATGACATACCGGGCAGCCTTCTGTTACTGTCATATAATGGCCGCTGGGACCGCCGGAAACCCCGGCGCCTCCAATACCGAGAAGCATCGTGGACTGCGGGCCATGATGAGGGCCCCAGTGAGTAGAGTCTACTTTGACTACGCCATCAACTGCTTCCATTTCCCGCCGGGGTTGATGGCAGGTGGCGCAGAGGTTACCTTCACCCATGTCAAAGGTGGCGCCACTGGCATATAGAGTTACCGGCTCTGTGGTCCTCAGGGCAAAGTCCGCTTCAGTATAAGTGTTATGAATATCGTGACAGGTACGGCAGTTGGGTGGTGTCGGGTTGGTCACTCCCTGCTGGACGTTATCCGGGTTGCTAATGCCAGCGGCAATTCGAGCTACCCAGCCCTCACTGGAGTGGCACCCGGCACACCCGGCACTGGTGCTCCTTCCATAAGCCGTACCCGTACCGTGAGTTGACATATCCCACTGTAACCTCTTGGCCAGAACCAGGGTGCTCTCATTGTGGCAGTTCGCGCAATTCTCAGCAGTGACGGTTGGCTCCGCTGCTGGGCCACCGGTGCAGCCGGAAATAATAAAGGCTAGTATTACTCCTAGCCCGATGATTCCCCCACCCCACAGGATTTTCTTACGCATATTCTACCTCCTTATATATACCTATGAAACGGCTCATTATATTGCCTTGGTATTCAGCGAAGTAATACCTATATTTTTTGAAAATTATATCCTCAATTTTCAAAAAAGTCAATGCCTATTTGAAATGATATTATTCGGTTTTGGTTGGCGGTGTCATTGCGAGACCATTCCGCTACAGGCGGAAGGCGAAGCAATCTGTGTGTGGGGAAGGGTATACCTCACCTCTCAGATTGCCACGTCGGCTACGCCTCCTCGCAATGACAAATAAAACCAACCAAAATCAAACAGAACCGCAGAGATCTTATCTTTTTGGTGGGAGGGGACTATGCTATACTGATTTTGGGAATAGC